>JBCCZH010000050.1:0-12836 GCA_039188075.1 Pseudomonadota bacterium | reverse complement strand
GGAGAGTATGCCTCGGCATATGGGTAATCCGATCACGCTGCTGTCGCGTCGACCGCTGGCTGATCGCGATCGCATCTTGCGGCGCGACACAGCGGGTCGGGCTTACATCACTGCTGATCTGGGCGGAGACTGGCAGGGCACTCGGATCGTGCTCGCGCATGCCATGACACCACTCCGGCATGACGGTCTGATGGCGCGCAACACGCTCTTGCGCGTGGCTGGTGAGGCTGCGAAAGACTCCGGGAGTTTTATCATGATGGGGGATTTCAACCTCACGCCCTGGGCGCCGCAATTTCGTCGTCTGCCTGGCAAGCGGGCGGGCGATCCGCGCGGGGTCGCGACCTGGCCGACCTCCTTGCGAATGGTTGGTCTTCCGATCGACCATATCATGTTTGATGGCGACCTAGAGTTGGTGGATGTCCGCGTTCTGGATCCGATCGGGTCCGATCACCTTCCGGTTCTGGCGACCTTTCGGCGGCGCTGACCGTCAATCACATCTTGTTTTTACCGGCCTGGGGCGCGATATCGGCGACTGAAGCCCATGGCCCATACAAAATCGCCTTCTCGACCCGCGCAGGTCATCACGCTTGGCTGTCGCCTGAACAGCTATGAGAGCGAAGTCATGCGCGGTCATGCCGACGCGGCCGGGCTCGAGGGCGCGGTCATTGTCAATACATGCGCCGTTACGGCGGAAGCGGTGCGCACAGCGCGGCAGACCATTCGCCGCGCGGCGCGCGACAATCCGGATGCACCGGTCATTGTCACGGGCTGTGCCGCTCAGATCGATGCCGAGATGTTTGCCGCCATGCCGGAAGTCACGCGCGTCATCGGCAATCATGAAAAGATGCAGGCGGAAACCTGGGCGCCGGTCGATCTGCTCGGCGGCACGGAGAAAGTCCGCGTCAATGACATCATGTCGGTCGAGGAAACGGCTGGCCACCTGATCGATGGCATGGAGGGTCGCGCCCGCGCCTATGTCCAGGTGCAGAATGGCTGCGATCATCGGTGTACGTTCTGCATCATTCCTTATGGCCGCGGCAATTCGCGATCTGTGCCGGCTGGCGACATCGTGCGGATGGTCCAGCGCCTGGTTGAGACCGGGCATTATGAAGTGGTGCTGACCGGCGTCGATCTCACTTCCTGGGGGGCGGATCTGCCGGGACAACCGAAGCTGGGCAATCTGGTTCAGCGCATCCTGAAACTGGTGCCCGACCTGAAACAATTGCGCATCTCATCCATCGACGCGATTGAAATGGACGAGGCCCTGTTCGAGGTGATGAGCGATCCCCGGATCGCGCCCTTCATGCATCTTAGCCTGCAGCATGGTGACAACCTGATCCTCAAGCGGATGAAGCGTCGGCACTCACGCGATCAGGCGATCGAGCTGGCGCAGCGCTTGCGCGCTGTGCGTCCAGACTTGGCGCTGGGCGCAGACATTATTGCCGGTTTCCCAACCGAGACCGAAGCGGCCTTTGAGAATTCCCTGCGTCTGATCGATGATTGTCAGATCGCTTTCCTGCACGCCTTTCCCTACAGCCCCCGCCCGGGAACGCCGGCGGCGCGTATGCCGCAATTGGAGAAAAGCGTCATCAAGGATCGTGCGGCCCGGCTGCGTGCTTCCGGGCAGGCGGCCCTGCACAGGCATCTCGACTCCCATGTCGGGCGAGACGTGGACGTCCTGGTCGAGCGTCAACAGCAAGGGCGCTTGCCGGACTTTACACCGGTCGCGCTCGAAACCGACAGCGCCGAGGCTGGACGCCCGATCCGGGCCCGGATAATCGGACATGACACGACAAGATTGGAAGCGCAGGCCTTATGATTCTCTGGTTTGGCAAAAAGAAGAAAAAAGAAGACGCCCTGAAAGCCGGCGCCGAGATGGAAGCGCCGGAACTCTCCGCCGAGGAACTCGCCGCACAGAAAGCGGCAGAAGACGCGGCCGCCCGCGAGGCTGAAGCCGAAGCCGTGCGCAAGGCCGAGGAACAGGCCGAGATTGAACGCAAGGTGGCGGAAGCCAATCGCGCCTGGGAAGAACGCCAGAAGCGCGAAGCCGCCGAAGCCGAAGCGGAAGCTGTACGTTTGGCGCAAGAGGCAGAATCTCGCGAAGCCGCGCGTCAGAAAGCCGAAGCTGAGGCTGAAGCCGCGCGTCAACGGGCCGAAGCCGATGCGGCAGCTGCCGAAGAAGCCGCCCGTGCCAAGGCTGAAGCCGAGCGCCTGGCCGCGGAAGCGGAAGCCGCGCGCGAAGCCGAGGCGGCGCGCCGCGCTGCCGAAGAAAAAGCCAAGGCAGAGCTTGCGCTGATCGAACAACGCCGCGCGGATGAGGCCCTGCGCCAGCAGCTGGCCGAAGAGCGCGCCCGCCGCGAAGCGGAACGCCAGGCGGCGATCGCCCGCGGTGAGCCTGATCCTTATGCGGAAGTCGCGCAGCCCGGCTTTTTCTCGAAACTGTCTTCGGGGCTGGCCAAATCCTCGTCCAAAATGGGCAACTCGATCACCAGCCTGTTCACTCGACGCCGCTTGGATGATGAGGCGCTGGAGGATCTGGAAGACATTCTTCTGACATCTGATATGGGCGGCAAGGTTTCCGCCCGCATTGTCGAGAATCTCGCCAAGACCCGGATGGACAAGGACGTCAATGATGAAGAGATCAAACTGGCTTTGGCCGATGAGATCGAAGCCATCATGTCGCCGCGCGAGGAGATTGTGGATTTTTCCGAAGGCTCGCGCCCGCGCGTGGTTCTGTTTGTCGGCGTGAATGGCTCTGGCAAGACGACCACGATTGGCAAGATTGCTTCCAAACTGCAGGAACAGGGCGCGAAAGCGCTGCTCGTCGCCGGAGATACATTCCGCGCCGCGGCGATTGAACAATTGACGGCCTGGGGGGATCGCGCCGGCATACCCGTCATGGCCAAGGAACCCGGCGCAGATGCCGCGGGTCTGGTCTATGAGGCGATTGAAAAGGCCAAGGCGGAAGATCTGGACCTGGTCCTCGTCGACACAGCCGGGCGTTTGCAAAACAAGACAGAGCTGATGGCGGAACTTGCGAAAATTGTTCGCGTCACGCGAAAACTCGATCCCGAGGCGCCGCACGATGTCATCCTGGTCCTCGACGCAACCGTTGGCCAGAACGCGCTCAGCCAGGTCGAAGCTTTCCGGCACACGGCCGATGTGTCCGGCATTGTGATGACCAAGCTCGATGGCACCGCCAAAGGGGGTGTCCTGGTGGCGATCGCCGAGGCGCATGCCTTGCCGATCCACTTTGTTGGCGTTGGGGAGAAAGCCGAAGACCTGCAACCCTTCTCGGCGCGGGCCTATGCGCGCGCCCTGGTTGGACTGGCCGATATGCCGGTCGAGGAAACGGAACCGGCATGACGTCTGATAAGGACTCCTTGCGCGCCGAGATGAAAGTCATGCGTGATGAGCTGGCGGCCCGCGATCCGGACGCTGGTGTAACGCTGGCGGACAAGTTTCCGATGAAATTGTTCGAACGCTATGGGCCAACCGTGGCTGTCTATTTGCCGATTGGCAGTGAAATCGATCCCAGACCTCTGATGGGCAAACTGATCGCGGCGGGCGCTGAGCTCGCGCTGCCTTGCGTTCAGGAGGATGGCAGCATGGTCTATCGCGCCTATACGCGCGGCGACATGCTGGAAAAACGACCGTTTGGATTGCTGGAGCCGAATGCCGAAGTTCCGATGGTTAATCCAACCCTGGTTCTGACCCCGCTTCTCGCCTTTGATCGCAGTGGCAACAGGCTTGGTTATGGTAAAGGCCATTATGACCGTGCACTCACGCGGTTGCGCGAACAGGGCCGGGTTTTTGTCTGCGGTCTGGCCTTCTTTGGCCAGGAAGTCGAAACGGTTCCGGCTGAGGCGCATGATGTCCCCCTCGATTGGGTGATGACAGAGCGCGGATCCATCCCGCTTTTCATGATGCGGGCCATGTCCGAAACACCTCCGGATTCCGCCGCCTAATATCCTGAAAAGCGAATTGGCAAGCCATTTGCTTCTCCTGTTACGCGAATTGGGGTCGTCCCAATCTGGCGCGCACGGAAAGGATAAGACATCATGCATTGGAGCCTGTTTATCCTGGCTGGACTGGGACTTGTGCTGGCGCATGGCTTGAAATTGCCGGGCGCGGGCTCGCGCGCGACATCGATCACAGCTTTTCTTCTGGGTCTGTTTGTGACGGCGGTGGCGGTGAAATCACTGGCGGCGGCAAATGATATTGGCCGCACCACGGATTTTGATCGCTTCGTCAATGCTGCCGTCATCGAGGCGACACAGGATGAGGCCCCGCTGATTGTTTTCACAGGCGCGAGTTATTCCCGCAATGGCATCGATCCGGAGCGCCTGACGCTGGCTCTGCGAGAGCGCGGATATCCCCATCGCGTCGTCAATCTGTCGATCGAAGCGGCCTCTGTGCTCGAACGCGACGCTCATTTACAGCAATTCACCAGGCTCTCCGGCCGCGTGCCGGATGTCGTCTTTGTCGAAGTCGCTCGCGATTTCGATGACCGCGCGGCTTACATGTTTGGCAATTCGAAATTCAATGTTCGTGCGATCGAGCAATTTGATCTCGAAACCTCAGTCTGGACCAGTTTCGGCATTCTGGGCGGTGCTTGTGATGGCGCCAAAGGGTGTTTGCTGGACAGTGCCTATCTCGGCTTGCACACGACCTTGAACTTTCTCAATGTCGGTCTGATTGGCGGCGGTGAGCCGGCCACCGATATCGAGGCGGTTCCGGCCTATGACCCGCAAGTTGAAGCCCGCGCCAAAAGTCAGACAGAGCTCGCCCTCAAGAGCAATCCGGTTTCCGTTTTCCAGGGCCCGCAATGGGTACGGTCCTTCCGCTATCAACAACAGGGCCGCCTGGCCCGACAAGGGGTTCGCCAGGTCGCCTATTATCAGCCGCCAACGCTCGACCCGTCGGCGCGCGCTTATCTTGACGGTCTGTGTGCGGGCGAATTTATCGAGCATGTCTGCATTTCGCCGAATGATCCGCTTTTGATGGAACAGCTGAATGGCGATCACTGGTTTGATCCAAGCCATCTTCTGGATAGCGGGACCGCAATCTATAATCGCTGGCTGGTCGACGAGATCATCGCTTCGGAGATCCTGGAGCCGGCCGCATGATTTTCACCGACGCTACGTTTCTGATTTTTCTGGCCGCGATTTTCAGCGGTTACTGGCTGCTACAGGACAAGGAAGAGCGGCTCAGCCTGCTCCTCCTGGGCAGCGTTATTTTCTATGGCTGGTGGGATTGGCGCTTTCTGGCCCTGATTGCCGCTGTGATTGGGGTCAGCTGGGCGGTTGCCAAATTCGCCGCCGCCCGGACGCCGGGAGATCGCGAGCGTCGCATAGCGTTGATTGGCGGTATTGCATTCAATCTGTCCGTCATCGCGGCGTTCAAATATTTCGGGTTCTTTGCGGAAAGTGCGCGCGCGATGCTGGCGACAGTTGGCGTAGATCCGGGTTGGACGGCGCTGAATATTCTTTTGCCGGTGGGCATCAGCTTTTACGTGTTCCAGGCCATCTCCTATATCGTGGATGTCGCGCGCGGTGATCTTGCGCCGGAACCCAGACTGCGTCGTGTCGCCCTCTATATCGCTTTCTTCCCGCAACTGGTTGCGGGTCCGATTGTCCGGGCCGCGAGTTTCTTTCCGCAAATGGAACGCGAGAAAAAGCTATCCAGCGCGCTGTTCTTTGCCGGCTTGCGCGCCTTCCTGCTCGGCTTTGCCTACAAGGCCGGGATCGCGGACAATCTCGCACAATTTGTCGACCCTGTTTATGGCAATTCGCTGATCGTTGGTGACACGGAGCTCAGCCGATGGTCGAACCTGGCCCTGATCGGCGCGACGATCGGTTTTGCCGGTCTGATCTATTTCGATTTCGCCGGATACTCGCTGATGGCGATCGGGGTCGCGCGCTGGTTCGGCTTCTATATTCCGAAGAATTTCGATTACCCGTATTCCAGCCCGTCCATCGAGGATTTCTGGCGCCGCTGGCACATTTCCCTGTCGAGCTGGCTACGCGACTACCTCTATATTCCACTTGGCGGCAGCCGGGTCGGTAAGCTCAAGACCTATCGCAACCTGATGGCGACCATGGTGCTGGGTGGACTGTGGCATGGCGCGGCCTGGACTTTCGTCGCCTGGGGCGCCTTGCATGGCGCGGCGCTGATCTTCCAGAAGGCGACATTCCGCTCTGATATCGCCTTGCGTTTTGGTCTTGGCCTCATCGCGACGCAGCTTTTTGTGTTGCTGACCTGGGTGCCGTTCCGGGCCGAAAGCTTTACCGATACGATGACGGTCTGGTCCGCCTTTGCCGGTCTTCGTGAGGGCGGCAGCGCCGGTATCAGCGCCTGGGTCTGGATGGTGGTGCCCTTGATTGCCCTGGACGCGTTCCTCGGGCGCGGTGGGTTGAAACGTCTGCTCAATATTTCGCTCTTGCGCCGATCCACGGTCTATTGGGGTAGTCTTGGCGTACTTTCAGGCATCTTGCTCGCCCTCTATCCGTTAGAGGCCTCGCCATTTGTCTATTTCCAATTCTAATGGCAGGGACATGGGGAAGCTTATGAACAGCACACGGACAGATTGCGTTCGGGCACAGAATGCGCCAGAAAAGGGTAACACTGGGAGATCACATATGGGCCTAAGCCGCCCCCCACGCGCGATTACAATCGATGATGTCGCTGAAAAAGCCGGGGTTTCTGCGAAAACCGTATCTCGAGTTCTGAACAATGAGCCCAATGTTCGCCCGGCCAAACGCGAACTGGTGATGAAAGCCGCGCGCGAGCTGGGCTATCGTCCAAATCCTGCCGCCCGCAGTCTGGCCGGTGCGCGCTCGTTCCTGATTGCGCATCTGCACGACAACCCCGTGCCGGAATATATTACCGCGGTGAATACCGGGATTTACGAGGCTTGCCGCGCCAATGGCTATTTCCTGCTGCCGGAACCGGTTGATCGCAACGCGCCGGATTTCCTCGATCGCTTGCAAAGCTTCCTGATGACGTCCCGCGCCGATGGCGTCGTGCTGACGCCGCCTTTGTGCGACGATCCTGATATTCTCGCTTTATTAAAAGACAATGGCACGTCCTATGCCAGCCTGTCGCCGGCGCGCCAGCCGGAAAACACGCCCGTGATGCGGCTGGATGATCGCCTGGCGGCGATGGAAATGGTGCGCCACCTGGTCGAGCTTGGCCATCAGCGCATCGCCTTCATTGCCGGCCCTGCCGGGCACAATGCCTCGACCGGACGCCATGAAGGCTATCTGGATGCCATGAACGAGGCCGGGATCAAGGTCTCGCCAGAGCTGATCGCGGAAGGTGATTATTCTCTGCGATCTGGTCTGGAGGCCGCGCGAAAACTGATCGCGTCGGAGACCAAGCCCACAGCCATTTTTGCCGCCAATGACGATATGGCGGTCGGCGCGATGACGGCCGTGATGGCGGCTGGCTTGCAGGTTCCGGGACAGATTTCGATTGCCGGCTATGACGATACGCGTCTCGCCTCTGCCGTTTGGCCGCCTTTGACGACGATCCGCCAGCCAGTGGTCGAAATGGGCCGTCGCGCCGCCGAACGGCTGATGAAGACCGATGATGATAATGGTCTGGAAGAGGTCTTCGACTTTGATCTGATCATCCGTCAATCCACAGGCAAAGTTTCCGCGTAATTGCCGCACTTGGCGATTATTTGACTTGTCCAAACCCGTATCACCGCTAAACCCTTCTCCAATTCATGGAGGATAATAATGCGTTTTGCCCTTTCCGCAGTTGCAGCGAGTGCCATTCTGGCGGCGTGTACCACTGCGACAGAAGACACGACCGAAACCCTGGTAACTGAAGCTGAGACGAGCGTGACGGAAGAGATTGAAACCGTGATGGAGAAGCCCGAAATGGCGGCCACTGATCCATACCTCTGGATGGAAGAGGTGGAAGGCGAAGCGGCCCTGGCCTGGGTCAATGCGCAGAATGACCGGTCCCTGGCCGCGATCCAGGCTGAGTCTGTCTATGAAGACAATTATGCCAAGGCGCTGGATCTGGCGACTTCGACGGATCGCATCCCGTACGGGACGGTCCGCGATGGTCTGGTCTATAATTTCTGGCAGGACGAGACCAATGTCCGCGGCATGTGGCGCCGCACCACGCTGGAAAGCTACAAGACGGATGCGCCGGACTGGGAAACCGTGCTCGATTTTGATCAACTGTCTGCCGATGAAGACAAGAACTGGGTGTTCAAGGGCTCGAATTGTTTCAAGCCCCAGGGCGCTGAGAAGACCTTGTGTTTTGTCTCGCTGTCCGATGGCGGCAAGGACGCGGTGATCAATCGCGAATTTGACCTGGATAGCAAAACCTTTGTCGAAGGCGGCTTCGTCACCAGCGAAGCCAAGCAGGGGCTTGCCTGGATTGACCATGACACGGTTCTGGTCGGCACCGATTGGGGCGGCGATGGCGCAACGCTCACTGAGTCAGGCTATCCAAGTTCTGTCCGTTTATGGGTGCGCGGCGAAGCACTCGAAGACGCAAAAGAGCTTTATGCCGGTCAAAAAACGGATGTTGGCGTCTGGCCCTGGTCGTCCGAACTGGATGATGGGACCATGATTTATGGGGCGGTTGAATCCGACACGTTCTTCACGCGCACCTATTTCATGATTGAAGATGGCGCTGCGACGGCCTTCCCAATTCCTCAGAAAGCCAATCTTGGCGGCGAGTATAAAGGTTGGCAATTTGTGACGCTGCAGGAAGACTGGACCGTCGGGGAGGATAATTTCCTGACCGGTGACCTGCTTGCGTTCAATCTGCAGCAATTCCTCGACACCAAGGAATTGCCGCCGGTCGAGCTGGTCTTCCGCGCCGATGCGCGCCAGGCCGTGAATGGTGTGGCGGTCTCCAAGTCCGCCGCGCTGCTATCGATCAATGACAATGTCGCCAGCCGCATCCTGCGCCTCGAGCATAGTGAGACCGATGGCTGGACCACGACGGATGTCGCGCTACCCGGCACGGGCCAGGCTGGCATTGCTTTCGCGGACGAGGATGAAGAGACGGTTTTCCTCAATTATGAGGGCTTTCTCAGCCCGGACAGCCTGCTCACCTATGATGCCGAAACGAATTCGACGGCAGGCCTGAAATCCCTGCCCGCTAAATTCAACACGGACGGTCTGGTGGTGCATCAGAAAGAAGCGACCTCGAAAGACGGAACCAAGATCCCGTATTTTGTGGTCCACCGTGAAGGCATCGAGCTGGACGGTTCCACGCCAACCCTGCTTTACGCTTATGGCGGCTTCCAGGTCTCGATGCGCCCGAGCTATAGCGGCGGCATTGGCCGGATGTGGCTGGAGCGCGGCGGCGCCTATGTCCTGGCCAATATTCGGGGCGGCGGCGAGTTTGGTCCGGCCTGGCACCAGGCCGGCCTCAAGCTCGAGCGTCAGCGCATCTATGATGACTTTATCGCGGTCGGCGAAGACCTGACGGCGAAAGGCATTACCAGCCCGGAGCATCTCGGCATCATGGGCGGCTCAAATGGCGGCTTGCTGATGGGCGTGATGATCACCCAGCGTCCGGACCTGTGGAACGCGGTCGTCATCCAGGTCCCGCTGCTCGACATGCTGCGCTATCACAAACTGCTCGCGGGCGCGTCCTGGATTGACGAATATGGCGATCCGGACATTGCCGAAGAGCGCGCCTTCCTCGAGACCATCTCGCCCTATCACAATTTCGATGCGAGCATGGATTACCCGACGCCGCTCTTCGTGACCTCGACCAAGGATGACCGGGTCCACCCGGGCCATGCGCGGAAAATGGCGAAACTGTTCGAAGATGCCGGCAAGCCCTTCCTGTATTATGAGAATATTGATGGCGGCCACTCGGCAGCCGCGAACCAGACCGAACGGGCCAAGCGGACAGCCCTGGAATTCTCCTATCTGCATGACCGCCTGTTCCCGCAGGACGCGGCGGAATAGATAGACTCAAATGATTTCGAGCGTAGATTGTCTGCATGACTTCTACGCTCGACATCACCCCGGTTGCCGGCGCGCTCGGCGCGGAGATTGGCGGCGTCAATCTCGCTGACGATCTCTCAAATGCGCAATTTGATGAGATTCATCAGGCCTTCCTGGATCACCACGTCATCTTCTTTCGCGATCAGCACGGCCTGACGCCGGAGGCGCAAAAGCGGTTTGCGCGGCGGTTCGGCACACTGAACGTGCACCCTTATGTCAGCGGCATGGACGGGCATGCGGAACTTCTGGAGATTATCAAGGAGCCGGAAGACAAGCTGAACTTTGGCGGCGGCTGGCATTCCGACATGTCCTTCCTCGAGGAGCCCGCCTTGGGGTCGGTCCTGTATGGCGTTGAAATCCCGGCCTTTGGCGGCGACACACTGTTCGCCAATCAGATTGCGGCGTATGAGGCTTTGTCCGATGGCATGAAGGAGATGCTGGGCAGTCTGAAAGCGATCCATTCGGCCAGCCGCGAATATAGCGCCCGGGGCCAGTCGGCGCAGGCCCGGCAATCCATGCGAAGCGCAACTGCCACGGATGCCCCGGAATATGAGCACCCGGTGGTCCGCACGCACCCGGAAAGCGGGCGCAAGGGGCTCTACATCAATCCGGCCTTCACCTTGCGGTTTGCCGGCATGACCAAGCGCGAGAGCCGGCCCTTGCTGAACTTCCTGTTCGAGCATTCCCGCGATGAACGTTTCACCTGCCGGTTCCGGTGGAGCGAAGGGGCGGTGGCCTTCTGGGACAATCGCTGTTGTTGGCATTATGCGCTCAACGATTATCCGGGCCAGCGGCGTCATATGCGCCGCGCGACGGTGAATGGGGATCGGCCGTATTAGGGGGGGGGTTGGTTGGCGGCTTAAGATGCCTGAACCAAGATGTTCCGAACGTCTGCTTTGAGTCAGGAGCGGACATTGGCTCAGAGTCCTTCCTGGGGCGAGTTTGAGTCGCTCTCGTATTGGTCACAGAATTTTCTAGAAATGGGATTTATGACTCAAGTACGGAGCCCAAGGCTCTTAGGAAGTTCGAGTAAAAATCTCTATGAATGGCGACAATGTCTGTTTGAACATAAAGACCTTTTGATTTGTTTCGGGAAATAAATTCGGCAAATTTTTCAGGATCACTGTAAATGACATTCGGCCAACAATGGTAGGCTGTCCGGCCTGTAGATAGTACCAGTTTCGATAACGCGCACCAGTCTGTCAGCTCTTTAGATGATGCATTCTTCTCCGGAGGAATTACAAGATACTCATGATCCATCAGCATATATCCTCGATTGCCGAGGAAATCTAATACTCTGATATCCCCCGAAAATTCGCAAAACACCATATCAACGCCGTGATCCTTGAAGAGATTGGAGGCGCTAAGCAGGGCGTCATATTCTCCTCCTTGAATGTCAAGCTTCATAAAGGTGACATGCTCTTGAATTTCGTCGTCGATTCTACAAGTTGGCACTGTCATTGTCTTCTCAGAAGGCGCGTCGACTATTCTACCAACAGATGAATAGCCCGCCTTACCTTTGGTCCAGTTGTCTTCGGTTCCGCTTACGACATGGCCGACGTGGAAATTAACGTGACTGTTTATATTAGCGACAGCTTTTTTGATTAAACGCACTGAAGGGTCGATGGAAAACTTTTCTTCAAAATGCGGCCAGTTTCCGGGATAGGGCTCAAAAGCTACCACACGCGATTCTGGCGACATGCGTTTATAGATAGCGGTCTTGCTTCCTATAGCCGCCCCTAAATCGAGAATGAGACCTTTTGGAAGAAATTTAAGACACTGGTCAATTGCATTTGGATTGTCGCCAAAAAAACATCTTCCAGAAAAAATTTCATAAGTCATTTTGAGGAAGATTCCGTTCTTTTGTAGCGTTCAACGCTCACTCTCTGCATAGGTTCAGGGCATAAGTTAGTCGAGTTGATTTAACGGCCTCTCAGGGTGTCTACGAGGTCAGAATTAGGGAATTGTTCGCAGATGTACACTCCACACTCTTTGCATATGAGGTGACCGACGCTAGCCAAACGCATTGTTTCTCTGGCGGCAGCGCTCAGATGCAGTTGAAGAATGGCGCGCCAAAATACATCCATATCGGCCATCAAGGCAAACCGATCGCTGAGTCAGATGCCAGCGCTAATTTGACTTGGCGCGAGCACTACATGCCGTTTGGGGAGAAGTGGCAGTCCGCCGCCGCCAACGACAATGATATTGGCTATACCGGCCACATTTAGGATTACGCCTTTGACCTTCGCTTATATGAAAGCGCGCGACTACGACCCGGTCATCGGCATGTTCTGATGAGGCTTGCGATATTCGATCTCAATGGCAATCCAATTGATCAGTATACTATTGTAGGCGATTCTGCTGATAGCAAAAACCTCGCGCGCGAGGTTGACGATGCGCAAATCATTTTGAGTGGCTATACTCAAAGCTACGGCGCCGGAGGAAGTGATCCGCTGTACATGCTTCTGGCTATCAGCCTTTCTTCCAGAGAAGATTCAGCGGAGTTGGCAGAGTGGCCGCATTACTTGAGGGGCTGTTTTAGCGCACTTTAAGTCGCTCTCAAACCTGATCTATACTCCTCCTCATCTCCCCTCGGATAAAGGCTTGTCCGGAACGGCCAGACAGGAGGGGGGAGCGATGGCCGCGTCGCTGGCTTTGGGGGGCTGTACCCCATGACCGGTAGCGTGTCGGGCTCGTATCCTGAATCCTGGCTCCCACGGGTCAGGCTACGAAAAGAATGATAAGATCAGAAGGACGCACTGGCGGCGCCTGGTCCAGGTGGCCAGGGCCTAACGCATGAAAACATGCCATCGCAGGCGCGCTTGGTCTCAGGCGCTTAAAAGC
>JBCCZH010000049.1:0-12837 GCA_039188075.1 Pseudomonadota bacterium | reverse complement strand
CGGCTTCCAGTCTGGCAATCGCGTCAGACGGTTTGATATTCGGCTGTTCAGATACTTCACTCATGGCGGCCATTATACACTCGACTGGGGCAAAAATGCGAGGGGAGAGCGCATTTCTTCCCTGTCATACATGCAATGCTTGAACCAAGTTGGTGTGATGGAACCAGGTTAGGTCTTTATGTGTCTGTATTTATTTGGTTTAACGCTTCAAAATCGGGGGTGCCCAAGAGGTGGGCGAGGCACCTTGAATGCCGATTTCGCGATCAGGTTTCGCCGTGCTTCGATCGCTGGACGAGAATCCGCCCCGATTTTTTCCCCTCTCGGGCGAGTCGCGGCGTCAAGTGTGGTCAAAATTGGGCTGGTCAGCGGGGGCGCCTTTGGGCATGTTCGGCGTGTGAAAAAGTCGATCATTATCTATGCCTTAGCATTGGCGGCCCTGGCCTTTGTCCTGCAGTGGATCGAGTATCAGTATCTGACCCGGGCCTTCACGACGGAGTTCTATATCCTGCTGATCGGGATTGGCTTCACCGCTTTGGGTCTTTGGCTGGGCCGGATGCTGACCAGCGCTCCGCGGACGCCCGAATTCACCCTGAACGAAGCCGCGCTCAAATCGCTCGGGATCACAAAGCGCGAGCATGCGGTTCTGGAGCAAATGGCAGGTGGTCAATCGAACAAGGAAATTGCGGAATCCCTGCATGTCTCGCCAAATACGGTGAAGACGCATGTCTCTCGCCTGTATGAAAAACTGGAGGTGAAGCAACGCCTGCAAGCCGTGCAGAAAGCCAGGGAATTACAGCTCATTCCTTAGGGTGATATTGCGGTGGTTCACGAAAATCACCCGAATGGGCGATGGCATGGGAACAAGGTTTGGATCAGGTCTGATGGCATGATTTGAACTCAAGGAGGAAAACATGTTTCGAATTATGCTCGTCTACGGCGCGATCGCGGGAATGGTGATCATCGCGGTGATGATTGCCGGTATGGTGCTGGGCGGCGGCAGTGGGTCCGAGATCCAGGGCTACCTGACAATGGTCGTCGTCCTGTCTCTGATTTTCGTCGGCATCAAACGGTATCGAGACAAGACGCTCGGCGGTGTCATCAAGTTCGGTCCTGCCTTTGGTCTTGGCGTAGGGATCGCCGCAGTGGCGGCCGTCTTCTATGTCTTGTCCTGGGAGGTCAGCCTGCACCTGACCGATTTCGCCTTTATCGATGCGTACAGAGAGTCCGCCATTGCCGGGTATGAAGCGAAGGGGCTCACAGGCGACGCGCTGGCTGAAAAAGTCGCCTCAATGGATGCGATGATGGCGAATTACACCAATCCATTCTTCCGGATCCCGATCACTTTTATTGAGATCCTACCCGTCGGCCTGGTCGTGGCCTTGATCAGTGCGGCTTTGCTGCGAAACCCGAAAGTCTTCCCGGCCAAGGCCTGATCGCGATCACAATTTGTGGAATTAGCAGGCCCGCCGACATCGGAGGGCTTGCTTTGTTGCACGGGCAGTGGTTTTCCTCCGCCAATTTAGTTGAATTTCGCACAATAAACCGGCTCGGGCCGATTGACTGTGCGCGGAATCAAACCATGTTCAGGCCGTTTGCCCGCATGGCGGCGTCGGCGAACACGGCAAAAAGAGAGGAATAACCATGGCTGCGCTGGATACACACTCAAAAATCGACCTGATCGGGTTCAACCTGAAAATGCTGGCCAAGGGCCAACAAAGGTCCCTGTTGATCAGCGCGGGTGCGATGGAGGACAAGGAATATCTCCTCGAATCCTGTCGCAAAATGGCCGAGATTGGCGTGGGTCTGTATGCGACGCCGGGAACGCATCGTTTTCTGGCCGAAAAAGGCGTTGAATCCATCGCCGCGCGCAAGATTTCCAGCGATGAAGAGCCGAATATCCGAACCCTGATCCAGGACGGGAAAGTCGATTTCGTCGTCAATATCCTCACCGGCGACACGACTTATGACGAGGCTTCAGACGCTGCCAGCATTCGGTCCCTGTCCGTCAAGCATGGGATTCCGCTTTATACCGATCGTATCGTCGCCAAGGAAACGATTGAGCTTGTCCTCTCCGACCTCGCCAAAGGCACCTATAGCTACAAGATCGACAATGCAGACCGGCCGTGGGACCTGCGGACGCGCTTTCTGGAACTGGTGCGCGAGCGCGGCGGCTTCTCCAACCATCATGGCCATTTTGACAAAGCCTATCTGATCTCGCCGGAAAATCTGGCGCTGGGCTTTGCCGATATGGAGAAGAAGTGGGAACTCTATCGCCACCTGAAAGAGAATTACACGCATGAGGATCTCGTCGAGCGGATTTCTCGCGCGCTCCAGACCGTGGTCGACCAGGGCTCACAATATTGCCGAACCATGGTGGATGCGGACAGCATTATCGGCCTCAAGCCAATCCATGCCGCCGTCGAAGTGAAAGAGCGCTTCAAGAACAAGATCCGCTTTGAGATTGGCGTTCAGCCGCTGGAAGGCGTGCTCGATGAAGCGTCTCGCAAGCAATATATTGAAGCCTGCAAACTCGCCGATTTCTGCGGCGGCCTGCCATCTCGCGATCGTCCGCAGGAAGAGAAACATCTCGACATCGTCATGGAGACGGCGAAAGAGCTCAACAAAATGGTCGAAGTCCATGTCGACCAGGAGAATAATCCGTTCCAGCACGAGACTGAATTGCTGTGCCTGAAAACGATAGAGCATGGCATGCAGGGCCGCGTCTATGGCATCCACTCAATCTCGGTCTCGGCCAAGGATGAGAGCGAGCAGGACCGGATTGTCGAGCTCTGCAAGGAAGCCGATGTCGGCATCGTGATCTGCCCGTCGGCCGCTTTGTCGATGAAACAACTGCCCATGCAGGGCCCGCTGCACAACTCGATTGGGCCATTCGTGAAGCTGAAAAATGCTGGCGTGCGGACCTATCTCGGCATCGACAATATTGCCGATCTGTTCATGCCGGTCGTCGATGGCGACATGTGGACCGAAGTCCGCATGCTGATGGAAGCCTGCCGTCACTATGATCTCGAGCAGATTGCCGATTGGGCGTCGCAGCCACCGCTGCACGTTCTGAACGAGCAGGCCGAGCGGGTCGCTGCGGAATAGGTGAGACTCCTGCGGCCAGACGAAGCATTGGTTTGCGCGTCCAGGTTTGACATATACTAATTCAAGAGGCGGACCGCTCTGGGCCGCCTTTTTGTTCACGAGGTGTCATGCTCGCGGAAATTGGTCAGATTGCCCTCATCCTGGCGCTGTTGATCAGCGCCCTGCAAGGATGGATGGGCCTGCAGGGCGCGCATCAAAATGATGGCCGGGCCATGGCCTTTGCGGATCGCGCCGCGGTGCTTCAGGCGGTGCTGTGTATTGGCGCGTTCGCCTTGTTGGCCCACGCCTTCATGGTCTCCGATTTCAGTGTCAAACTGGTCGCCACGAATTCTCATACCAGCAAGCCGATGATTTATAAGTTCAGCGGCACCTGGGGAAATCATGAAGGCTCGATGCTGTTATGGATCATGGTCATGGCGCTGTTCGGGGCGGCCATGGTCTGGTTCGGCAAGACATTGCCATCTGGTCTGCGCGCCCGGGCATTGGCTATTCAGGGGCTGACAACGACCGGCTTTCTGGCCTTTCTGATCTTCACCTCCAACCCGTTTGAACGACTGTCGCCGATTCCGGACAATGGCAATGGGCTGAATCCGCTCTTGCAGGATCCGGGTTTGGCCTTGCATCCGCCCTTTCTCTATCTCGGCTATGTCGGGTTTTCTGTCGCCTTTTCGTTCGCCGTGGCGGCGCTGATTGAAGGTCGCGTCGATGCGATGTGGGCGCGCTGGGTGCGCCCCTGGGTCCTGCTCGCCTGGAGCTTCCTGACCATCGGCATCGTACTCGGATCGGTCTGGGCCTATTATGAGCTCGGCTGGGGCGGCTGGTGGTTCTGGGACCCGGTCGAGAATGTCAGTTTCATGCCCTGGCTGGCGGGCACCGCTTTGCTCCATTCCACCCTCGTGGCGCAGGCCCGCGGCAGTTTCATTCGATGGACGCTGCTGCTCGCCATCACCACATTCTCGCTCAGCCTGGTCGGGACCTTTATCGTCCGTTCAGGCGTGCTGACCAGCGTGCACGCGTTTGCCGTCGATCCAGATCGCGGCGTGTTCATTCTGGCGCTGCTGATCCTGGCGACAGGCGGGGCGCTGGCGCTCTATGCAATGCGCTCTGGCAAGATCGCGCATGGCGCCGGATTCGAACTGGAGAGCCGGGAGGCAGGCCTGGTGCTGAACAACATCCTTCTGGTCGTGGCGACAGCGACGGTTTTCCTCGGCACCTTCTATCCGCTGGTGATCGACGCCATGACAGGCGACAAGATCACCGTTGGTCCGCCTTATTTCGAGTGGACCTTTGGACCGATTATGGCGCTCCTGATTGTCTTCATGGCCGTGGCGCCGCTGATCAAGTGGCGCAGCGATACCTGGACCCGGATCCGCAAAACCCTGTTGATCATGGTCGCGGCGTCTGTTCCGTTGGCGATTGCCGTGGCGATTTTTGGTAAGTCTGTCTTCGGCGCGATCGGGATGGGGCTCGCAGTCTGGTTATTGATCGGGACGCTGGCCAATTATGGCCGCAAGCTGCGCATTGGCGAGACCAAGAGCACCGCGGGCAATTTGTTGAAACGGTTCGCTTTGTTGCCGGGCGCGACGCACGGATTCGCCCTGGCACATCTCGGCCTGGCGATCTGCACTGTCGGCATTGTTGCTATGGGCACCTGGTCGGACGAGGAAGTGGATCGGTTGAAACTGGGTGAAAGCATCTCTGTCTCCGGCTACACGTTCACCCTGGAAAGCGTCGATCGCGCGCAAGGGCCGAACTTTGTTTCGGAGACCGGCCGTGTCGTGATCGAGCGGGGTGACCGACGCGTCGCGACGCTCAATCCCGAACAACGCATGTATCCGGTGGAGCGCAACAATACGACGGAAGGGGCGATGGAGGTTGGCGCGCTGCGAATTCTCTATGCCGCCAAGGGCGAAGGCAATCCGGAAGAGGGCTGGGTGGTCAGCGTCTATTATCATCCCCTGGTCATCTGGATCTGGATTGGCGCTTTGATGATGGCGTTTGGAGGCTTCCTGTCGATTGCGGATCGTCGACATGCGTTCAGCCGCCGAAAAGCGCCGCAACCGAGCGCGCAACCGGTTGCAGCGGAGTAGTCTCAATGTCCTTGTCCCGCATATTGCCGGTTGGTGTGTTCCTGATCCTGGTCGTCTTCATGGCGATCGGCCTGACGCGTGATCCGAGTGTCATTCCCACCGAAATGATCGATCGGGAAATGCCGCAATTTGAACTGCCGGAACTCTATGATCCCGACATAGCGGTCAGGACAGAAGACCTGGTCGGTGAAACCACACTGGTCAATGTGTTTGGATCCTGGTGTGTCGCCTGTCTGCAGGAGCACCCGACCCTGATGCAATTATCGCGGGACCGCACCGTCCGCATTGTCGGGGTCAATTGGCGCGACAAGCGAGAGGACGCTTTGACCTGGCTGGAACGCCATGGCGATCCGTATGCGAGCATCATCTTCGATGCGGAGAGTGATCTGGTCATCGAAATGGGCGTCACCGGCGCGCCAGAGACCTTTGTCGTGGATCCGCGCGGGCGCATTCGATACAAACAGATCGGTCCGATCACGCCAGATGTCTGGGACGATACGATCCGTCCGGTGATCGACGCGATCGCGGCTGAAACCGAGGCGGCGTCTTGAGGCCGTTTGTCCTGTCCCTTTTGCTGGTCCTGGCATCCACGTTCGGTGTTGCGACCGGCCAGACCGGTGAAGAGATTGATGCGCGGGTCGATGCGTTGTCGCGCTCGCTGTCTTGCCCGGGATGTGATGGCACGCCATTAGCTAACCATGCGTTTCCACTGGCGACAGATCTGAAGACGATGATCAAAGACCTGGTCGAGGAGGGGCGAAGCGATCTCGAAATTCGCAAATACCTGTATGATCGATACGGAGATGCGATGACGCTCTCGGAGCTGGAAACCGTCTCCGATCTCTCGGCAGAGGAGATCAAGTCCCGCACCGAAACCGTCTCCAAGACCCTGCGCTGCGTCGTCTGCCAGAACCAGTCCATCTATGATTCCAATGCGCCGCTCGCCGAGGATATGCGCCGTCTCGTCCAAAAACGGATTGAGGCTGGCGATAGTGATGAAGAGGCGCGGGAATATCTGCGCAACCTGTATGGCGACTATGTGTTGATGTCGCCGCCGTTGCAGATGAACACAATCCTGCTCTGGCTCGGGCCAGCGCTGCTGGTCCTGCTGGGTGGCGTCTGGTTCCTGTCCCGCCTGCGCGCGGTGCCGACAGCGCCTGAAGCCGCATTGACTGAAGAGCAGCGCGCGCGGGTCGCCGAAGCGCTGGCCGAACGGGATCGATCCGCGTGATCTGGGTCGTGTTCTTTATCCTGCTGGCGCTGGCCGGGTTCTATGTGATGCGCCCGTTTCTAATGGTTGAGCCGGGATCGAACGACGCGCTGGATGAAGCGCGCGGGCAACGGGCGGCGATCGATATTGATGCCGAAGCAGGGCGACTGACGCCGCAAGCGGCTGACGAGGCACGGGATGCTCTGGATCGGCGGATTCTGGCGCTGCTCGATGCCGAAGCGCCACAAGCAAGCGCAGCCCGTTTGAAATCCCTCGCTCTGGTGGCAGTCCCGGCCGTCTTGCTGCTGGGTGGGGTAGGTATCTATCTGCAGATTGGCGCACCGGATTATCGCCCCATCACGTTTGCCGAATATCAGGCGCAGCAGACGGCAGACTTGCCCAATACGCTTGGCGAGCTGGTGGTGGAGTTGAAAAGCCGACTCGAGGCGGACCCTAATCCACCGGCAGACGGCTATGTATTGCTGGCGCGGTCCTATTTGCGCCTTGGCGATGCAGATGGCGCGCTGGCAGCGTATGAGACGGCGATCAGGCTTTCCGGCGACGCTCCCCTTATCATCGAGGAACGTGACGAGGTTCTGCGCATTGTGCGTGAGCGCGCCGCCGCGCCGCCAATCGATCCGGAGACACGCGCTCAGATCGAGGCCATGTCGCCAGATGAACGAGCGGCGATGATTGAAGGCATGGTGGCTGGACTGGCGGCGCGACTGGAACAAGACCCGAATGATTTGGTAGGCTGGCTACGTCTCATCCGCGCACGCGTAGTGATGGGGGATCTCGAACAGGCACGCCAGGATCTGGCCATTGCACAACAGACCTTCCTCCCGAATACGCCGGATGGCGAGCGGCTCACGCAACTCGCAGCTGAGCTCTTGCCGCCACCCCCGGAGTCCCTGCAAGACTAACGCAATGGAGCCGACGATCAGTGCAGTGAGTTGACATCGCTGTCACGTGTCGCTTAGGGCTAAGAAAAGGACAGATAAAGTCTCTGTTCAGGGAGGAAAACCAATCATGTCATTAGACACCGTAGATCTGGTGATTGTCGGCCTATACGCGGTCGCCTTGTTCGCCATTGCGATTTTTGTATCCCGCGAACCAGCGGGCGAGTCGAAAGATACCGAGGATTATTTCCTGGCGGGCAAAGCCTTGCCATGGTGGGCGATCGGGGCCTCCTTGATCGCGGCGAATATCTCCGCCGAACAGATTATTGGTCAGTCGGGACAGGGCTTTGTCGTCGGTCTGGCGATTGCCGCCTATGAATGGCAAGCCGCTTTGGTTCTGATCATCGTCGCGGCTTTCTTCCTGCCCATCTTCCTCAAGCGCGGCATCTACACGATGCCGCAATTCCTCGAGACCCGGTTCGGGCCGAGTGTGAAGACGATCATGGCGGTGTTCTGGATCTTCCTGTTCACAGCGGTCAATCTGACCACGGTCCTCTATGGCGGGGCGCTGGCGATTCAGGCTGTGACCGGCCTTGGCGTGTTCACGGGCATGGCCATGCTGGCTGCTTTTGCGCTGCTTTATTCGCTCTATGGCGGGCTGAAAGCGGTGGCTCTGACGGACATTATCCAGGTCGTCATCCTTATCCTGGGCGGCTTCGCCATCACCATTCTGGTGCTTGGCATGGTCGGTGGCGAGCGCGGTGCGATGGGTGGATTGTCCACTCTCATGGGCGAATTGCCGGGTCATTTCGAGATGATCCTGGATCGCGACCATCCGAGCTATGGCAACCTGCCCGGCATCTGGACTTTATTGGGCGGCCTTTGGGTGCTGCACTTCTCCTATTGGGGCTTCAACCAGTACATTATTCAACGCGCGCTCGGCGCCGAAAGCCTCGCCGAGGCACAAAAGGGCCTCGCCTTTGCGGCGCTATTGAAATTCCTGATCCCGCTGATCGTCGTCATTCCCGGCATCGCCGCACTGTGGCTTGCCCAGAACGGCCTGCAGGGATTGAGTGAAGAGGCACTGAGCGCCAAACCAGACAGCACGTATGGCGCTTTGATGGCGCTGATGCCGGTCGGTATTCGCGGCCTGATCTTCGCCGCGCTGGTGGCGGCGATCGTGTCGTCACTGGCCTCGATGATCAATTCGATTTCGACCATCTTCACCATGGATATCTATCGCGACTATGTCGCCAAGGATCGGGCGGAAACGCATTACGTTCTAATCGGCCGAGTCACCGCGGCAACGGCCATGGTGATCGCGCTTTTCCTCGCTATTCCATTGCTAGGTGGCGGCACAAGTATCTTCCAAACGATTCAGGAATATACCGGGTTCGTTGCGCCGGGCATCGTCGCGGTCTTCGTGCTCGGCTTCTTCTGGAAGCGGACCAATACAGCGGGTGCATTTGCACTCCTGATCTCGTCCGTCATCCTCTCGCTGCTCTTCTTCACGGCGTCCGGATCGGATGGTGGTGGCGTTGCGGCGATCCTTGGACCGGTCTTTAACCCGGTCCTTGGTCTTGCAGATTTCGACGTCACGAACATGCCGTTCGTGGTGCGGATCTGGTTCATCTTCCTGATCTGTGTCGTGATCGGTGTGGTCGTGTCCCTGATGACCGATCCGCCGGAAGCGCATCAGCCGGTCGATCTCAGCGATATCAGCTTCGCAACCAGCACCACATTCAAGGTGGCTTCGGGCATTGCCATTGCGATCCTGATCGGCCTGTACGTGATGTTCTGGTAAGACGCAGATAGCTGACGCTGCGAGAGCATTTGCCTTGGCCCCCATCCTGCGCCACTTAATGCGCAACACAATTTTAGGAGGGTGCCATGGCAACAGGCCGCGAATTTGACGTCATCGTTTACGGATCAACCGGCTATACGGGCCGCTTGGTCGCTGAATATCTCGCCAAGACGTATGGCGTGGGCGGCGATGTGACCTGGGCGATGGCCGGGCGCAGTGCTGAAAAGCTCGCTGCGGTGCGTGACGAGATTGGCGCGCCGGCCGATACGCCGTTCGTGGTCGCTGACGCCAATGACCCAGCGAGCTTGAAATCCATGGCGGAGCGCGCTGGCTGTATCTGCACGACGGTCGGCCCGTACCAGCTCTATGGCGAAGCCCTGGTCTCAGCCTGCGCAGATGCGGGCACCGATTATGTCGACCTTTGCGGCGAGCCAGCCTGGATGCATCAGATGATCGACAAGTATGAAAGCGCCGCGCAAGCCAGCGGCGCGCGCATCGTCTTCTCTTGCGGTTTTGACTCGATCCCATTCGATCTCGGCGTCTGGTTCACGCAGGAAGCCGCGAAAGAGCGGTTCGGCGCGCCCGTGCCGCGGATCAAGGGCCGCGTCCGGAAGATGCAGGGCACGTTCTCCGGCGGTACTGCCGCCAGTTTCAAAGCCACTATGGCGTCTGTCGGCAAGGATCCATCCATTCTCGGCCTGCTGCAAAACCCGTTCAGCCTCACAATGGGCTTCCAGGGTCCAGATCAGCCGCACGGCATGGCGCCCGTTGAGGACACCGATATTGGCAGCTGGTCCGCGCCATTCATCATGGCCTCGATCAACACCAAGAATGTTCACCGCTCCAACGCGCTCATGGGCCACGCGTATGGCGAGGATTTCGTCTATGATGAAATGATGCTCACGGGCCCAGGCGACCAAGGCAAGGCGGCAGCTGAGGCCGTAGCCAATATGGATATGA
Organism: Pseudomonadota bacterium; assembly: GCA_039188075.1. Lineage (GTDB taxonomy): Bacteria > Pseudomonadota > Alphaproteobacteria > Caulobacterales > Hyphomonadaceae > Henriciella. Next base: position 2,769 of record JBCCZH010000049.1, on the reverse strand, counting down.
TGGGCGGTGATGATGGTCCAAAGCCAGGCGAGGGCCCGAGCAAGGAAGAACGCGAAGCCGGTTTCTATGATGTCATGTTCCATGGCACCGCAGCGGATGGCGGCGTCATCATCGCGGGTGTCACCGGCGACAAGGATCCGGGCTATGGCTCAACCTCGAAAATGATTGCCGAGAGCGCCATCTGTCTGGTCAAGGACGATACCGGTACGCCAGGAGGCGTCTGGACGCCGGCACCTGCCATGGGCGGGCATCTGGTCAAACGTTTGACCGAGAAAGCGGGTTTGACGTTCGAGATCGAGAATTAGCGTCGCCGAACAATATCGAAACTTATGCCATACGAGAAAGGTGGAATCGACTCGGGCGGTGTGTCGTCTTGAGGGCTAAACCTCCAGCGTCTCACCGCTTTTTCGACCGCAGCGCCGAATTCGGGCGTCGGTTCGCTGTTGATAATTTCAATTTCGGCTACGTCACCTTTTGAGTCGAGTGAGATCAGGACGGTGCCGAGCCCGTATTCGGATGTTATGTGTTGGGTTTTTGGATACACAACACGCGATCGTTTCTTGATCTTCAGCTGCACTTCGCGGCCGTCTTCCATTTCGACGGTGATCAAATTGGGATCGCCGTCTTTGTCGCCCGTCCAGGCTGAGATTTTGGCATATCGGCGACGCAGGTCGGCAACGAGTTCCGCTTGGTCAGGCTGATCCGCCATCATCTCAATCGCTTGCTGAAGCGGTGCCATCGCTTCCTCAAACCGCTCCAAATCTTCGAGCGCGGTCGCCTCACGCGCGAGCAGGCTGGCGTAAAGGAAATGACCCTCCTGTCCGTTGTCGGAAAGAATGGTTCGAGCAGTTTGCGTGTACTCGAGCACGCGTTCCCGATCCGCATTGGCAGAGGCGCCGACTTCGAATTGCGGCGGGATATAGCTTTCAGCTAGGTCAGCATAGATCAGCGCGGCAACTATGGTCTGTTCGGCATTTGCCGCCTTCAGCACCCGTTCGGCGGATTTGAGTCGGTCGCGCGTTGTCCCCGGTTTGTTGAGCGACTTGTACGACAGGGCGGCTTTGTGGATGCAGTCCACCTCCTGTGCAGCCGCGCCGAGCGCGCCATAGTGATCGGCGCAGCGATCGAACCAAACTGGTACGACTTCTTTGTCTTCACGAAGCGCTGCGAGGCTGGCCATGGTATAGGCAACGCGGCCCGCGGTCTCATGATCGTCTTCAGACGTTGAGACGGCGTAATAGTGCAAGCCGACTTGATGCGCGGCTTCAACATCATTCGCGGCGAGTTGGTTGTTAAATTCCGTTGCCAGCCGCTCTAGATCGGCGCGCGCGAAGAGGGGTGCCGTTAATACCAGGCAAACCACGATAAGACTTCGCAAGAACAGAATGGCGTTCCTCCAAATGTAAGCGTGAGACTTTGTTCATAGATTCTCTAATTTGGAAACATCGTTTTTGGAATTTGAGATTCTATGCTGTGATAATATCGACGCGATGAGCGGCACGCAGCGCTTTGTTGCGCGCGACTTCAATCGTTTCGGCATGAGCAATGGCGACGCCCATCCGCCGCTTTTCGTACGAGATCGGCTTGCCGAAGAGACGTAACTGGGTTCCGGGCTCTGTCAGCGCATCCGCCACGCCATTAAAGGCCACGCCTTCCGCATCAACGCCGCCATAGATTACTGCACTCGCGCCGGGCCGCTGGAGCGTTGTATCGACCGGCAAGCCCAATATTGCCCGCGCATGGAGCGCAAACTCGCTCTGGTCCTGCGTGGCCAATGTGACCAGCCCGGTATCATGCGGACGAGGGCTGACTTCAGAGAACCAGACCGAGTCACCTTTGACGAACAGCTCGACCCCGAAGACGCCGAGCCCGCCAATATCATCCGTGACCTTCTGCGCCATCGCTTGCGCGGTCGCGAGCGCCGCTTCGGACATGGGTTGTGGTTGCCAACTCTCAACATAATCGCCGCTTTCCTGACGGTGGCCGACGGGCGCGCAAAAGCTGGTGCCGCTCGCGTGGCGAACGGTCAGGAGGGTGATTTCATAGTCGAAATCAACCGCGCCTTCGACAATCACACGGACCTGATTGCCCCGTCCCGCGGTCAGGGCATGCTCCCATGCCGCTGCAATATCGTCCGCGGAATCGACTTTGGATTGACCTTTGCCGGATGATGACATGACCGGCTTCACAAAGACTGGATAACCAATCTGCGCGGCCTCAGCGGCGAGCGTCTCGGCATCGCCCGCAAAGGCGTAAGGACTGGTTTTCAAACCCAGCGTTTCCGCGGCCAGGCGACGAATGCCTTCGCGATCCATGGTCAGCTGCGTCGCGCGTGCCGTGGGGATGACGGTGGCCAGGCCCTCACGTTCGATGGCCGCCAGCTCGTCCGTTGCGATCGCCTCGATTTCAGGGACGATGAGATCGGGCTGCTCCTGCTCGATAATCGCGCGCAGGGCGGCCGCATCCGTCATGTCTAACACATGCGATCGATGCGCGACCTGCATGCCGGGCGCATTGGCATAGCGGTCACAGGCGATGACCTCGACGCCGAAACGTTGCAACTCTATGACCACTTCCTTGCCAAGCTCACCGGCGCCGAGAAACAGGACTTTCATGGCGCTCGGCGACAGCGGCGTCCCGATCCGCGTCATTTACTGTCGACCTTCTTGTGGCGCTTCTTGATCGTGCCCGAGAAATTGAGCACGGGTCGACCATCGCTGGTGATGACGCCGCGGACAAAGGTGATCGACTTGCCGCCGCCCATTACCT
>JBCCZH010000048.1:0-12947 GCA_039188075.1 Pseudomonadota bacterium | reverse complement strand
TCAAATTTCGAAAGCTTGCAGTTTGAACACTTTTTTCTGCAACCCAAAGATGATACGGCGCACGCCCAGAACATTGCGGCCGCGGCCGCCTATTGTATGAAGCATCCAAAATGGCGACTAAGCTTACAAACCCACAAACTGATCGGCCTGCCATGAGTGTCGAGGGCCAGGTTTTCGAGATCACCAAGGCGGTGACCTTCGAAGCGGCGCATTATATGGGCGGCAAGCCGGAAGGGCATCCGTATCGCAATGTGCATGGACACTCTTTCCGACTGGAAGCGACAGTCGCAGGGACGGTGCAACCCGGCGCAGAATGGGTGCAGGACTTTTCCGACCTCGCGGCCATCCTGTCAGAGACGGCGGAGAAACTGGATCACCGCCTGCTGAACGAGATTGCCGGCCTGGACGTCCCGACCCTGGAACGGATCGCGGTCTGGGCGGCGTCGGATCTGAAAGCCCGACTGCCGGGCTTGAAGCGTGTTGTGCTGGCCCGACCAAGCCTCGACGAGCGCTGCGTGCTGGTGGTCGGATAATTCGCTCACGGCGGATTGAACACAAAAGCCCTCCATAATCTGAGCAACGCTCTATAGTGATAGACGCGTTTCAAATTGCATGGGGCCGCCAGATGCTGACACAAACCGAACAAGACTTGTCCAGCGCACGTCCGAATACTGTTGATTTCGATGGCATTAGCGATCTGCACTATCTCGGAAACTATGTCCGCCGCCTGCCAGTCAATATGGCGCGGATGATGGAGAATGCGTATGACTGGGAACACCTGCCTTATGTCCATGCCTCGTCCTTTGCCTCGATCGATCTGATCGCCAGTGGCCCATGGGGCTGGCGCGCCAAGATCGGGTTGCCGAAAGCGTCCGGCGGCGCCTTCCAACTGCTCGACCTGTTGGTCGCGCGTGAACAGAATTACTGGGTCTCGACCGTCTATGCCGGACCGGGCGCGGGCGTGCAGATCCATACCCAGGCCAGAGAGGTTTCGCGTGAGGAAATTGAAGTCGACGTGCGCTTCTATCTTCCCGAGGCGCCCGCAGATGAAAGCGTCTCTGCGGCGGCGCTGCGCTATCTGACCGACCAATACGCAACGCTGTATGATGAAGACACCGGGCTGATGTCCGGACGCCAAGAGGCGCTGGATCACAAAGCGCAAGAGTCGTCGTCTGCGGACACCGGCGACAAGGTATTCGTCGGGGCCCTTCCAGATCTGAATCCTGACGCGGCGCATGTGGTCGATACGGCGGCGGGGCGAATCTCTGTTCGGCACTGGCAGGGACAATGGATCGCGCATGCTGCGACCTGTCCGCACCTGCTCGGTCCGCTTGCCGATGGGCCGGTCAGCGACGATGGCGTCATCACCTGTCCCTGGCACGGATACCGGTTCGACATACAGTCCGGCGCCAATCTCGATGGCAAATGCCGCGCGTTGATGCCAGCGCCGGACCTGATCGAAACAGAGGATGGCCTGTACCTTCGCATTGAATCCGGGTTGAGTTGAAAAGACCGGGGGCGATGTCTGGTCTCTCCTCACCCGGAGAGCAAAAGAGAGGGTCTAACCAATGCGGACAAATAGTGCTCAAGTCGGAATCTGGGTGATCGCCACCGGGGTCATCATAGCAATGCTCTATCTGGGCCGCGATATTCTCGCGCCTTTTGCCCTGGCGGTGTTTCTATTCCTGATCATTGAAGGCTTTGCCCGCGCGATTGATGGCCGCTCTGACCTGCTCAAGCTCGGCTGGTCTCGCACGCTGGCCATATTCGTGGTGATTGGCGGCTTTGTCGGATTCCTGGCGCTGATGGCGCGCGGCATTGGTGAATTCGGGATTCAAGGCGACGCTTATCTGGTGCGGATCAATGCCCTGATCGAAGATGCCTATGGCTGGCTGCAATTGTCAGACGCGCCGACACTGACCGAAATGGTGTTCAATGAATCCGGACAAGCCTTCCTTGGAACGATTGCGTCTGCGACCAGCGGTCTGACCGGGGACCTTGTTCTGATCCTCATCTATGTCGCTTTCCTGTTCCTCGCCCAGTCGGCCTGGCCGAACAAGCTGGACCGGATTTTTGTCGACCCGGAACAGCGCCAGCAGGTCAAGGAAGTCGGCGACGCGGCCCGACGCGGGATCGAAACCTATTTGTGGACCCAGACCGTCATCAGTGCTCTGATCACAGTTCTGACCTATGTCACCCTGGTCGCGCTTGGCGTCGATAATGCACTCTTCCTCTCCACGCTGATTTTTGTTCTGAACTATATTCCGACCATTGGATCGATCGTCGCCGCGCTCGTGCCGCCGCTCTTCGCCCTGGTGCAGCCGGACGTGGCAGCGTGGATTCCAGGCGACGCGCCGAATGACAGCTATATCTTCGCCTTGATGGTCTTTCTCGGCGTCAGCTTCTGGCAATTCTCGATCGGTAATTTCGTACAACCGCGGATCATGGGCGACACATTGAACCTTTCCGCGCTTGTCGTGCTGCTGGCATTGGCCATCTGGGGTGCGATCTGGGGCATTCCTGGCATGTTTTTATCGGCGCCCTTAACTGTATTGATGATGATTTTATTTGCACAATCTGATTCAACGCGATGGATGGCTGTGCTCTTGTCAGCAAATGGCGAGCCCGTGTCGCGCGATACCAGTACAAATGCTGTAGAGGCGACTGCGGAAGCTGGGGAAATCTCCTAAATGTTACAGGTTGCAGTGATTTTTTCACTTGGCTTCCGCTCAGGATCAATCCATATACCGAGACGTTGGGACAATTTTGTCACAAAAGATATCTGGCCTCCGCGTGCGTCCCCCCACCCAGCCTGCGGATGAGGCCAGTAGGGCCCACCGGACAGTCCCCGTTCGGTGGGTCCGATTGTTTCAGGGCTAAAGCTTTGACGCAGCTGCGTTATTCATAAATTTGCGTACCGCGTCTGTGGCCAGTGCAAATTGTGCAAAACTCGGATTGCTGCCGGTAAAGGTCTTGATCTCCTGCAACAGGGTTCGCAAATCGCCGCGATTCTGCTGCGTCCAGGCTTTGGGCGACTCCGCCTGCAGGGCCAGGTGAGTCGCGTCTGATTGCAGCTGTTCCAGCTCTCGCATCAGACCGCGCGTCGCGAGTCGGTCCCAATAAGGCATATCCGAGAGCGCCTGCTCAGCCGCGGCGCGCAATCGGTCGAGCGACAAGGCATCGCCTATCGCGAGATAGGCCCCTGCCACATCCACAGCAGACCGATCCGAGCGCGCGGCAAGCTTGCTCAATTGCGCGGCGCTGGCGGTAATCTTGGTGCGCGCAATGGCTTCGGCCAGTTCAGCCGGGATTCCGTCCCGGGCATTTTGTTTGATGCGTCTCTGTTCCAGCGCGCGTTCGAACGCGGGCAGATCACCTGCTCCGATATCTGTCAGCGCGTCTCGGGAGGCGGTGAGCGCTTGGATGCGTTCCTTCACGGTTTGACCCTGACCCACACTCAGCACACCATGTGTCAGCGTTGCGAGGCTGCCAGAGAGCAGTGCTTGCAGCGCCATCTGGCGTTGCGCCGGCACTTGATTGTCGAGCTGGTTGACCTGTTCGAGCAGTTGCGATGTTCCAAACAAGGCATTGGCAATCTCGAAGGCGGCCACAATCTCGGCGCTCGGCGCACCGGTCTGTTCGCGCAGTCGCAAGATGAAGACCGGGCCGGCTATGTCGACGATGCGATTGGCCAGCACCGTCGAGATGATTTCCCGCTTCAGACGATGCGCCTGCATGACATCCACATACTTGCGCAAGGCGTCCGGGAAATAACCGGCCAGCGTATCGTGGAAGTAAGGATCGTCCGGAACGGAAGAGGCGACCAGATCGTCAAACAGGACAATTTTGGTCCAGGCCATCAGCACGGCGATTTCCGGCCGGGTGAGGGTGCGGCCATCAAGTTTGAACTGAGCCATATCTGTGGTGCTCGGCAAACCTTCGACGGTGCGGTTAAGCACACCGCGCTCTTCCAGTCGGATCATCAGACGCTCAAGCGCGTCATGGTCCCGCGCCGCGGAGTCTTCGGCCAGGCTGAGGGCGCTGGTCTGCGCATAATTATGCGCCAGCACGTGGCGGGCGACATCATCGGTCATCGAAGCGAGCAGAGTATTGCGTTCGCCGCTCGGCAGCTCGCTGCGCCGAATAGCTTCGGTGCAGAGGATCTTGATATTGACCTCATGGTCGGAGCTGTCGACGCCCGCAGAATTGTCGATCGCGTCCGTGTTCAGGTGGACGCCATTCAGGGCTGCTTCAATCCGGCCGGCCTGGGTCAGTCCAAGATTGGCGCCTTCGCCAATCACTTTGGCTTTCAGATCAGCCCCATTGATGCGGATGGAATCATTGGCGCGGTCACCCGCCTCTGCATCGGTTTCCTCGCGCGATTTGATATAGGTGCCGATGCCGCCAAACCAGAGCAGTTCGCAGTCGGATTTGAGCAGCGCATGGATCAGCTCGTCCGGCGTCACCGTCTTTGCTGACAGGCCAGTCATGGCCTGAATTTCCGGCGTCAGCTCGATCGCCTTGGCGCTGCGATCAAAGATCCCGCCGCCAGCGCTGATCAGGGATTGATCATAATCCATCCAGCTCGAACGCGGCAAATCAAACATACGCTGCCTTTCCTGCCACAGCCGTTCCGGGTCCTGCGGATCCGGGTCGACGAAGATGTGCATATGGTTGAAGGCGGCCTGCAGGCGGATCTGTTTGGACAGCAGCATGCCATTACCGAACACGTCGCCGCTCATGTCCCCGCAGCCAATGACAGTGAAGGGTTCGGACTGGATATCCTTGCCGCGTTCGCGGAAATGGCGTTTGACCGCCTCCCAGGCGCCGCGCGCGGTGATCCCCATCTTCTTGTGATCATACCCGGCAGAGCCGCCTGAGGCGAAGGCGTCGCCCAGCCAGAAGCCGTGCGCCATGCTGATCTCATTCGCGGTGTCAGAGAAGGTCGCTGTGCCCTTGTCGGCGGCGACCACGAGATATGGATCATCGCCATCATGGATCACTGTGCGCTCTGGATTCTGGACCTGGCCGTCAATCAGATTGTCGGTCAGATCGAGCAGGCTGGTAATGAAGGTCTTGTACGCCGCCACTCCGGCCTCACGCACCGCTTCGCGCGATCCGCCCAGGGGCAATTGTTTTGGATAGAACCCGCCTTTCGAGCCGACCGGTACAATGACCGCATTCTTGACCTGTTGCGCTTTCACGAGGCCGAGAATTTCGGTGCGGAAATCATCGCGGCGATCTGACCAGCGCAAGCCGCCACGGGCGACCGGACCGAACCGGCAATGCACCCCTTCAACGGTCGGCGAGTCGACAAAAATTTCGCGATACGGTTTCGGCTCTGGCAAATCGGCCAGCTCGCGGCTGGCAATCTTGAAACTGATAAAGGGACGCGGCGCACCGGCCGGGGTTTGCTGGAAGAAATTGGTCCGCTGGATCGCCATGATCAGATTGGCCAGACGACGAATGATCCGGTCATGATCCAGCGACGGCACCGCTTTCAGGGCTTCGTCGATCGCCGCCCGCAAATGCAGGCACGTGCTGTCGCGATCTGGATCCTCTTCCAGCGCAAACCGCGCTTCGAACAGGGCCATCAGGTGCTGGGTCAGGATCGGGTTGCTGTTAAGCGCCTCGATCTGCGTCGTCCGCGCCGGGTCGAGCCCGGACTGGTGCCGATAGGCACACAGGGCCCGGCACAGGGCCGCCTTGCGCCAGGACAGGCCGGCATTGAAGACCAGCGCATTGAAACCATCATTCTCTGCCAGGCCGCTCCACACGGCGACAAAGGCGGCTTCGAAGGCCTCACCAATCTCGGCCAGATCAATCTCGGCGCCATCGGCGCGGCGCATGGAAAGCGAATGGACCCAATATTCGTCCGGGGCGTCGACCACTGGCTTTTGCGACGGTGTGACCGGGTATCCGGTTTCGAAGGAGACAAACAGGCCCATCCGTTCAAAGATCGGCACACAATCAGACAGCGCGATGGCGCCATTGCGGGAATAGATCTTTGCGCGAATACGGCCGGTATCGTCGGTCTCCTTTCGATAGGCGCGCAAGCAAATCGGATGCGCCGGATTGAGCCCGGCCAGCATCGATACGTCAATCATCGCCTCGTCTGGCGTAAAGGCCTCGCGATAGGCGGCATTGAACGAGCCGACAAAGTAGGCCGCCACCGCGCGCGCTTCGGTATCGAGGGCGCTGTCGAGAATGGCGTCATGAAAGCGGTCGGTCCAGCGCCGGGCCAGGGCCGTGATCTGCGCTTCCAGCGCATCCGGGTCGGGCCTCGGGCCCGCCTTGGGCAAGGCGGTCTGGAACAGGACGCGGACCATGGTGGCGCCATCAAAGCTCGGCTGGAAGGCCGTCATGCGTCCGCCCCAGGCATCTTCAATGGCCTGTGAAATGTGGCGCCGCAAATCCGTGTCATAGGCTTCGCGCGGGACGAAGACGACCGTGCTGACAAATCGGTTGAACCGGTCCGGACGGGTGAAGACCCGCACCCGCGGGCGGGCGACCAGGTCCAGCACGCCCTGCATGATGGGCGCAAGATGTTCAGACTTGGTCTGGATCAGCTCATCGCGCGGCCAGCCTTCGATAATGTTCGAGATCGCCTTCTCATTGTGGCTGCCCGGCAAGACTTCCAGCAAGTCGAGCACGCGCTCCATCCGGCGCCGCAGCAGCGGAATGTTGCGGACCGATTCATTATAGGCTTCGGCGGTGTACAGGCCGAGGAAACGGGTCTCGCCGATGACCTGACCGGTCTCGCCAAAATGTTTGACGCCGACATAGTCGCAATTCACGCGGCGATGGACACGGCTCATCAGCGTCGCCTTGGCGAGGATGAGGGATTCCGGCTCGGCCAGAAACTCCCCAATCTCTTCGGTCAGCAAAAGCGGTTCGGCGCCGCGATTGAGCACGTTGCGATTATCATCCCGCAACAGGCCCAGGTTCGAGCCTTCGACCGTATCCGGCTCCTCCGGCAGGACGGACCCATCTTCGCCGGTCTGGAACGTGTAGCTGCGGGCGCCGAGAAAAACGAACCGCTCCTGGCCGAGCCATTTCAGGAACTCGACCGCCTCGTCCTTGTAGCGGGCCGAGACATGTTCGCAGGCGTCCAGACGCTCAATCTCTTCCGCCATTCGCGCGCGCATCTCGGCATAATCGCCGGTCGCATCGATGACGTCAGACAGAGTGGCTTGCGCTTCGGCCAGCAGCTCTTCCTGCTCGCGCACGGTGAGATCCGGCAAATGGATCTGGATCAGCGAGTGGGCGCCATCTTCAAGTTCGACAATCGGGTGGAACAGGGTCAGGACTTCAATCCCCAGCTCGCTGCATGCGCCCAGGAAGGAATCGACCAGGAAGGGGCGATCCGGCCCAACAATTTCGAGAATGTAGTGACCCAACAAATCAGCATCGACGCTGGTTGCCGCGCGCAATCGAACTGAAACCCCATCCGTGGATTGAAACCATTCCCACAGGGACGCGCCCAGAGCTTCAATCTTGCCTGTGGGGATAATCTTGCGCGAATCCATCGGTGCTTCAGCAAGCATTTGCGTAATGCAGGACTGAAGCGGGTCAGTATTGCTCGATGTGGGGTTTGTGCGAAATGTGTCAGTCATGATGCTTTGCCCTGAAGCGGATCACGTTCCTTAAGGGAAATTACGCGCTGCCTCAATCAGATGGGCATTGAATTTTTTGCATCAACTGTTGACTACGGTGTCAATTCATCGGGGCGTCATGGCCATTCATCGCGCCAGGACGGCTTGCGCCAGCTCATCCGCCTTTTCGGCCCGGAACGCCGCGCATAACCGCGCTGACTCAGACGCCTGTGCCAGACGTCTTTCATAACCGGGGATCAGGTCCGCCTTGCTTTCGATAAAGGCAATCGCCGCGTCGATCGCGTCGGTCTCACAGAAATTCGCGACGAGCCGGGCCGTCTGCGGTTTGCGGATTTCCGGCGTTCGGGCAATGACGGCGTCAAAGTCGGCCTGAAACTTGTTCCAGGCCACATCAGCGTGGTCTTCATTGTCGAGTGCGGCGAGATAGACCGACCAGGCTTCCTGGCCCTGGAACGCATCAGTCTGCACCAGGTCCATTAGCGCCAACAAGTCGGACTCTGACGCCTTGCGCGCCAGAATGTTCAGGATGCTGCGGCGCTCTCTCTGATTGGTTGTCGCCTGCGCATAGGCCAGGGCGGCCTCATGGAAGGCGCTGCCGCCCGTTTCGGCGGCGATCGAGATGGCGGTGGCGACCAGGTCGGGCGACAGCGCGCCCGGGTCAGGGGCATTGATCACTCCGACATAAGCCGCAGCCGCATCCGCCAGGCGCGTGCGTTCCTCCGGCAAACGACCAACGGTGAGCAGAGCCGTGTTCAAGGCCGTCTTCAACAATTGTTCGCCCTGGGTGAGATCTTCGGGCGCCGCGTCGGACAGCGTCGCCCACCGCGCGCCATAGGCGGCCATAACGAAATCACGCATGGCATCCCGCGCGGCCGCGTCCGGCAGCGCCGCCATATAGTCCGTCAGATTGGACAGCGGATCGCGCGCGGCGCCCCAATCCCCATTGGCATTCACGGTAAGGGCGGTCAGCAAGGTGTCGGCCGAGATATTGCCGGCCGCGAATGCCGCCGTCGCGCTGTCCGCAAAGCTCAATTGTTCGCCGGCAGAGAGGTCGTCATAATTGGCGATCAGGCCTTGCCAGGCGCTGTCATTGAGATTGAACCGCCAATATCCGGACCCGCCAGCATTCGGCATGACATAATCCGGGCAACCGCCATCGAGCGGGATTTCCAGCGTGGTCTCGCCGAACATCTCGCGGATCACCCGTTCGCCATTGGCGCCATTGGTCTTCAGCGCAAATGGGATGGTCCAGGATTGTGAGGCCGGCGCGATTTCCGAGCCGAGCGGCGCATATCGCGCCTGCGTAATCTCGATCAGGCCGGCATCCGGGGCCGGACAGGTGAAATTCACATCCAGATAGGGAATGCCCGGCTGCAGAATGAAGGAGTTGAAACTGTCGACAATTGCCGGATTCTGGCTGCCATCGGCGAGCGAACCCATGAAGTCATTCACATCGGCGACGCCATCCTCGTATCGGCGCATATGCAGTCGCATGCCGTCTCTGAATGCCTCTTCGCCGAGGAAACTCTCAAACATGGCCAGGACGCCGCCGCCCTTGCGATAGGTGATGCCGTCAAACGCATCCAGAATATCGGCATTTCGGGTGATCGGATTGCGGATCTGGCGGGCACTGATCAGGCTGTCATTGCCCATGACGCCGATGGCCGCCCGCTGCGGCGCCAGGTCGAAGCCGGTGCCCGGATAGACGGCGTCCATGGTCTTGTAACTGATCCAGGTCGCGAATGCCTCATTCAACCAGATATCATTCCACCATTTCGGTGTAACGAGATTGCCGAACCATTGATGGCCAAGCTCATGCGCATGCGTGGTCATGATCGCCCGCTTGCGGCCCAGACTGGTGCGGTCATTCATCAACAGGGCGCTTTCGCGATAGATGATCGCGCCGGCATTTTCCATCGCGCCATAGGCAAAATCCGGCACCGCAATCAGGTCGAGTTTGCCATAAGGATACGGGTAATCGAAATAGGCTTCCTGCCAGGTCACCATCTCATCCGTGATGGCCATGGCCTCGATCAGTTGATCGCCTTTGCCAGCCGGCGCAAAACCGCGAAACGGTATGGCCCGCGGGCGAATCTCGTTCGGCGGCAGCACGCCGCCATCGCGCAGGTCATAAGGGCCCACCGCGAGCGCCACGAGATAGGACTGGATGGTCCGCGTGGTCGCGAACTCAAACCGGATATTGCCATCATCGAGGCTGGTCTGCGCTTTCAGCGCACCATTGGTGATCACCTGATTGCCGGGCGTGGTGGTGACGGTCAGCGTCCAGGGCGTCTTGAATCGCGGTTCGTCAAAGCTCGGCACCATGCGACGGGCATCGATTGGCTCCATCTGGGTGGCGAGATAGGGACGACCGGCCTGTTCGGCCTTGTACAGGCCAGCCAGGCCGAAATTGTAAGGCGCGGAATAGTCCAGGACCAGGGTGCTGATTCCCGCGGGCAGGGGCGTTTCGAAGTCGATCCGGGAGACCCCGCCATCGGCCTTGCTGCGGGTGAAGGTGGCGGGCAATTCGCTGCCATCCGAAAGCCGACCCACGACCGACGAAACTCGATGGTCGAGGCTGTGCAACCAGATGCGCGCATGCGGTTCAGCCAGATTGACGTCAATTTCCACACGACCGGAAAAGTCATCTTGAGCCGGGTCTGTAAACAGGTCCAGGCGATAAGCAATCGGGGTCACACCTTCCGGCAATTGCCCGGCGGGCGGGGCTTCCTGCAGAATCGGTGGCACCGGATCGAACGTGACGTCTTCGCCGCCGCGCGAACACGCGCCCAGCAAAATTACACCTGCAACACCTGCAATTAGCGAGGCGCGAAAGGATTTCGTCAGCATTTTGCGCTCCAATAGGTCCTATGTCGGACGGCTTGAAGCATAGGATGAGGGGACACGCAAAGGTCTCACTGCGTTCATCTTTGCGTGATTGCCGAATAGTATTAGGGCGAGCGATATGAAACGGCTCTGGCATTGGCCCATCGACCCATTGGCGCGCACGGTTCGCCTGATTCTGGGCGAAAAGGGCTGGTCATACGAATCGATCGAAATCCGGCCCTGGGTCTCGGATCTGGAGCTCGCAGCGCTGGCGCCAGGGGCCTGTGCCCCCGCCTTGCTGGACACGGATGCGGAAGTGAAAACCTCGGCGGTCGGATCGCTGGCCGTCTGCGAGTATATCGAAGAAGCCGAGCCAAATCCGCGGCTCTTGCCGTTCACGGCGGGTGAAAAAGCGGAGGCACGACGCCTGTGGCAATGGGCCGAAGAGAGTTTTGCCGGGATCAACAACACTTTGCTGGCTGAACGCGTCACCCAATGGGTCAAACGCGATCGCTCCCCCGATAGTCTGGCTTTGCGCCAGGGCGCCCATGCGTTGAAGAATCGCATGACGTTTCTCGATGCTCTTGCCGGCGAACGGTCCTATATTGGTGGCCGTAATCTCAGCATTGCCGATCTCAGCGTCGCCGCGCACTTGTCTTCCTATGACTATTTTGGCGATGTGCCCTGGGATCTGACGCCGGATCTGAAAGCCTGGTACGGGCGCATGAAGTCGCGCCCCAGCTTCCGATCCTTGCTGGAAGACCGGGTTGGCAATGCCAAGCCTGTGAAGCACTATACCGATCTGGATTTTTAACCTGACCGGGCCGGCAAGGACATGTCTCTGGAATCCCTCCTCAAGACCGATGCGGAAGCGCTCGGCTTCGACGCCTGCCATATTTGCCGGGTCGATGAGGCCTGGGCAGCGGGGGAAAAGCTCGAAGCCTTTGTCGAAGCCGGCTTTCACGGCTCGATGGCCTGGATGGAAACCACGCTGGATCGGCGCAAATCACCCACTGCCATGTGGCCGGAGGCTCGGTCGGGCGTGGTGGTCGGTCTGAATTATGGTCCGGATCACGACCCGATGCATAATCTGGAGCGGACCGGTGAGGGCAATATTTCCGTCTATGCGCGCGGGAAAGACTATCATGACGTCCTCAAGAAACGTCTGAAACAACTGGCGCGGCAATTCGCGGAAACCGCGAAAGTGGATGTCAAAGTCTTTGTCGATACGGCGCCGCTGATGGAGAAACCGCTGGCCCAGAAGTCCGGTCTTGGCTGGCAGGGCAAGCATACCAATCTGGTCTCGCGTGAGCATGGCTCCTGGTTGTTCCTCGGTGTGATGCTGACCGCCGCGGAATTAACCCCCGATGCGCCCGAAATCGACCATTGCGGGTCTTGCCAGGCCTGTCTCGACATCTGTCCGACCGATGCGTTTCCGGCGCCCTATACGTTGGATGCACGGCGCTGTATCTCCTATCTCACGATCGAGCATAAGGAGGCGATCCCGCACGCGTTTCGCCTCGCCATGGGCAATCGGATCTATGGCTGTGATGATTGCCTCGCTGTCTGTCCCTGGAACAAGTTTGCCGCGACGGCGCATGAAAGTGCCTTCTGGGCCCGCGCTGAGCTGAAAGGGCCGGAGCTCGACGCACTGGCGGCTCTGGACGATACGAGTTTCAGACAGGTCTTTTCCGGTTCGCCGATCAAGCGGATCGGGCGTGACCGGTTCTTGCGCAATGTGCTGATCGCGATTGGGAATTCGCAAGATGTGGCTTTTGTCGAGGCCAGCATCCTGCCGCATCTCGATGATCCGAATCCGGTGGTCCGGGGGGCTGCCATTTGGGCGTTGTCCCGCCTTGATTTGGCCCGGTTTGAGGACGAGAAGGCGGCGCGCTTCGCCACGGAAACGGATCAGGACGTCAAAGCGGAATGGACACACCTGTAATTCACAATGGTTGGCCGATCGGGACATGGATCAGCTGGGGGCTCAAATTCCTCGGTGGCTTGCTGGTCGCTGTCCACGTCTATGCGCTGATCCTGTATTTCATGCCGGTGCCCGGCACGGCGAACATGGCCGGGCGCGTGGTACAAGGCACATCAGTCTATCACACCTGGGTGCCGCTGGAAGAGATCTCGCCGCATCTGGTCCGGGCCGTGATCGCGGCTGAAGACACCCAGTTCTGCAACCATGGCGGGATCGATGTCGAGGCGATACAGGATGCGCTGGCCGAACGTGAACGCCGTGGGCAATTGCGCGGCGCATCAACCCTGACCCAGCAGACGGCCAAGAATGTGTTTTTCTGGAATGGCGGTGGCTATGCCCGCAAGGGCGGCGAAGCCTGGATGGCCGTCTTCATTGATGGCTTCTGGGGCAAGCGCCGGGTGCTCGAAGTCTACCTCAATGTCGCTGAATGGGGCGATGGGCTGTATGGCGCTGAGGCGGCCGCCTATGGCCGTTTCAACAAACCCGCCAAGGACCTCACCGCATTTGAAGCGGCCCGCCTG
>JBCCZH010000047.1:0-13148 GCA_039188075.1 Pseudomonadota bacterium | reverse complement strand
GAGGAATTTCTGATGCTGGAAGAAAGTCGAGCCATGATGATCCCCGGCCGCGATCAAGGAGGCGTCCAGCGCGATCGTTTCCGTCACCGGTTGTTTTGGCGAACGCGGATAAAGGCTGAGCTCCGGCTGCGGTGAGGGACCAAGCGCCTCCGGCCAGAAACGCTGAGGCCCCGGAATTCGACATGCAATCTTGCCGCGCGGCCCGATGGCGTGGATTTCCTCATTCCACTTCGACCCATCGGCAAACATGGACAGTTCGAGCATCGCCCTGGCGCCACTCTCGAAGTCGAATTGCACATAGCCGCCATCCCAGATGTCGGGAGTCTGGCCTTCATACCGCTCGTCGAGATGATTGACGAATTGCGCCGCGCTGGCGGTCACGCGGACAGGTTCGCTGTTCAGGATCAGCCGCATGAGATCGAAAAAGTGGCAGCATTTTTCGACAAAGGTGCCGCCCGTATTCGCATTGAAACGATTCCAGGCGCCGACTTTGGACAGGAAGGGATAGCGGTGCTCTTGCAAGGTCAGCATCTTGATACCGCCAGTCAAAGAGTTTGCGCGCTCATGGAAAGCGGTAATGGGGGGCATGTAGCGATATTCCATCGCGACCCAGACGGGCGCTTTATAATGCCTTTGAAACGCAAGGATCTCAGCCTCGTCTGCCGGATCGGTGAAAAGCGGCTTCTCGCACAGAATGGGCAATGTGCGGTGCGCCGCAATTTGTTTCAACTGACCGACATGAAGATGATTGGGACTGGCAATGACGAGAGCGTCGAGTGTCTCCTGGGTCAGCAGGTCTTGCAGAGACGTGGCGCGTCGGGCACCAGGCGCGAGCTGCAAGGCCAGAGCCGCCTGAGTCTCGTCTGGCTCATACAGCGCCGCGACCTGTACGTCCGGGAGCAGCGCGAGATTGCGCAAATGCTCCTGCCCCATCATCCCGCAGCCAATCAATCCGTATTTCAAACTCATGAAACCTGCCGCCGCCCGAGTCGATTGGTGTAGCGACAGAGCGCGTGATTGAACCAGTTCCTGGAATATTCAACCGTCTGGCCCGACAGGTCATAACCGATCCGTTCGACCAGGCCGCACGGCGCGCCTGATGCCATGCCGAACGTGTCTGGGGCCCAGTCCGGCACCGTAGCCACCCCGACCGTGTCAGTCACGGATCCAATCACGACTTTCAGTTTTTCCTTGTAATAGAAATAGAGGGAATCCCGCAGATCGGTCGGCGCGACCTCATCTATGAAACGGCCATCTAGCCAGATTTCCTCGAGCTCGACAGGTATCTCGTCGAGATAGCGTAGGCGCCTGATCCGGTGCGCCATTCTCCCCGGCCCGATCCCGGGCATGGTTTTTTCCTTTTTCAGATGCGCCACGTCGAGAATGTCAGCCGTTGGCAATCCGCCGCCCTGCAAAAGCTCCAGCCGGAAAAACTCGTAGACGCTTTGGATATCGGTGCGCGCCTGGACATAATTGCCTGATCCCTGCACGCGCTTCAGCAGGCCCTGCTCTTCCAGAATGGCCAGCGCCCGGCGCAGCGTCCCGACGGCGACCCCAAGCTCTTCGGCCATCTGACGTTCCGTTGGCAGCCGTGTGCCATCCGGGATTCGACCAGACGCAATTTCGCGAATGAGCATTTCGCTGACCTGTATGGTCTTGGGTAAGGCCTTCGGTTTCACGATTCCTGCGGGCGCCTTCGAGATTGATACACTATTGATGCAGTGCTTGAAGAGGGTTTAGCAAGGCGCGAAACGAAATAAAAGATAAAAGGCGAGCGCGAGGCTGATCCGCGCGAAAGGAGCGTATGGGGTGACACAGGCGCAAATCGGATTGACGCTGGCGAGCTGTGTCGTCTTCATGGCGCTGGTGGCCTGGTGGTCGTTTCGACAAAGCCAGGGGGAGACCCAGTCGAGAGATGGCTATTTTCTCGCCGGGCGAAATCTCGGCGGACTGTTTATCGCCGGGTCGCTGCTTCTGACAAACCTGTCGGCGGAACAGCTGATTGGCCTGAACGGGTCTGCCTATGGCTTCAACATGTCCAGCATGGCCTGGGAAGTGACAGCAGCCGCGGCGACCATCGCCATGGCGTTGATCTTTCTGCCCCGTTATCTGACCAGCGCCTTCACCACTCTGCCGGAATTCCTGAATGATCGGTTTGATGCCGATGTGCGCCGGCTCTCGGTCATCCTTTTCATGCTGGGATATGGTCTCGTGACCATTCCCTCTGTGCTCTATTCAGGGTCGATCGCGGTCATTCGCCTGTTCGATATTCCGGACCTGTTTGGCGTCACCCATTTCCAGGCGCTGGTCATGACCGTGCTGACCATTGGCATTGTCGGCGCCATTTATGCCATTTTTGGCGGCCTCAAGGCGGTGGCCGTTTCGGATACGTTGAATGGTGCGGGATTGCTGATTGTCGGTATTGCTGCCCCGGTGCTCGGGCTGATCGCGCTCGGCAATGGCAGCTTCTTTGCCGGCCTGGAGACCGTGGTTCAAACCCACCCGGAAAAACTGAATGCGATTGGCACCTCAGATGATCCAATCCCGTTCGGCACCATCTTTACCGGCATGATATTCGCCAATCTGTTCTATTGGTGCACCAATCAATATGTGATCCAGCGAACGCTGGCCGCCCGCAATCTGGCCGAAGGTCAGAAAGGCGTCTTGCTGTCCGGCTTCTTCAAGATTCTGGTGCCGCTCTTCATGATGATCCCGGGCATTATTGCCTATCATCTCTATGGGCCAGGATTGACCAGCATTGACGAAGCCTATCCCGCCCTGATCCGCGACGTGTTTCCAATCTGGATGATGGGTTTCTTTCTGGCCGTCCTGTTTGGCGCTGTGTTCTCTTCATTCAACTCCCTGCTGAACAGCGCCGCCACCATGTTCACGCTCGACATTTATGCGCCGAGCCGCCGCAAGCCCTTGAGCGACCGGCACACGGTCCGCGTGGCCATGCTGGCCAGCGTCGTCATCGCCCTGTTCTCTTTCCTGGTCGCGCCAATGCTCTGGTTCGCACCGGAAGGCTTGTGGCAGATCATTCGGATCTTTACCGGCTTCTATAACATTCCGATGGTTGCCATCGTCATTGTCGGCCTGTTCGCACGGCACAGCCCGGCCATCGGCGCCAAAATCGTGATTGGCTTTCATGTCGTCGCGTATGGATTGCTGAAATTCGTATTCGCAGATGTTGTGACGCTCCACTTCCTGCACCTCTATGCCATTCTGTTCGTGATCGAAGTCGGGATCATGCTGGCCGCCGGGCGTATCGCGCCGCGGGCAACAGCCTGGACCGCCACAAATGCCGCGAAAGTCGACCTCAGTCCCTGGCGGTTTGCCCGGCCCGTCGCGTTCGGATTGATGTCCTGTGTCGTCGGGCTTTATATTGTGTTCTCGCCGCTCGGCCTCGCCAATGGCGAGATCGGGATTGGCTTTGCCATTGCCATGGGAGCGCTGATAGCGGCGAATATCCTGTTCTGGATCCGGTTCCGCCGCACAGGCGCCTCAAGCACCTTCAAGGGCGGCGTGGAATAGGCGCTCTGTCAGCAACCAATTGTCGCCCGCCCGGCTTTTCGCTTTGGCCATCAGCTCAGCCGCACGATCCAGATCCCCATCTGCCCGGGCGACTAATCCTTCCAGCAAGAGAGTTTCGTGCTGCTCCGGGTTTTCCGCCTTGGCCCGACCCAGGGATGCCTTGGCGCCAGACTCATCGCCTTGCAGCATACGAACCAGACCCTGACGCGCCGAGATACGGCCGTGGACAGCTTCCAGTCGCATTTCAGCTGACAGTGTCACCGCAGCATCTATGCGGTCCGCAGCCGCCTCCAGGTCGCCATCAATCAAGTCGAGCACATTGAGTGCCTCCAGCGCATTTAGCTGCGTACCGCGCTGGTTTTCATCCTGGCCCCAGCGCAGCACACTTTCAACTTCCGCTTTACCATCCGTCGCGCCGGCATATCCGTGATACACAGCCTGCCTGATCCGCTCACGATAGACATTGCGGGTTCGGGACAGCTCTTCAAACACCGCTTCCGCATCTGCGCTATGGGCGATGGCCGCAGGCCAGTCCGCCAGAACGAAGTCTATATGCGATGCAATGATCTGGGCGCGTGCATAGCGATAGGTATCGCCGGCTTCCTCAGCGAGGCGGATCATCTCCGCCGCATGCGCTTCGGCTTGTGCCGCATGGCCTGAATTGATCTCCATCTGGGCCAGTGAAAACAGGGTTGTCATCTGGCCTGGAAAATCGCCCATCTCCTTCCGCATGACGAGCGCCTGGTTGAGAATGGTCTCGGCTTTTTCAAACTCGTAAAGCTGAACGGCATTATGGCCGATATCCTGCAAGGCATTGCCTTCTGCCCGGCGGTCGCCAACCAATCGGAAATAGTCCAACGCTTCCGTCAGATACTCATTCGCTTTGGCAACATCGCGGGTCCGGACCTTCAAACTTGCCAGCGCGGTCAGCAAGTGACCCGGCGCTGCATCATAGCCCGCCGCCTGGAATTCGACCCGCGCCAGCGCCAGCGCGTCTTCCGCCGCTGTGTAATTGCCAAGCCGCTGCTCGCTCCTGCCAATATTGGTCAAGATCAGCGCACGGGTCTCTGGCTTCGCAGTGTCTTCCAGAACCTCGAGCGCTTGCTTGAACGTGGCCAGCGCGGTTTCATCATCACGCAGAGTCAGTTGCAGGGCGCCCAGTCCATTCAGCGCCGCGCCCAAGACCTCCGCATCGTCAGCCGCACGCGCCTTTTCGATAACATCGTTGAACATTGTCGTCGCAAGATCCATGTCGCCTGACATGCGAACAGAGACCGCCAATTCGTACTGGATCTTCAAATTATCCGGTGCCTGGGTCAGAGCCGCCCGAAACAGATCAGCCGCTTCGACCCCCATTCCCTTCAATTGCAGGTCCCGCCCCCGAGCGAAGGATTCGGTGACATAAACGTCGTCGAACATGGACACTGAAACATCCTGATTACGCTCTCCCGAGCGCGGCAATGTGGCCGCGACTTGTCGCGCCATCTCCTCTGCCAGCTTCGCTGCCAATTGGCCGGAAACAGAGGCCGGTGCTGATTGGCCGCGCGGATTGATCACACGGTATTCCAGGGTGAGATTGTCGGCCGTTCCCTTCAGGTGAGAGACAATTAGATGCGAGGCCCCATATCCATCCTGCAAAGCGGTCTGAAGGGCCTCTTTCGGCAATAGCTCTTCTGTCACCGCATCCGGGAAACGCTCGGACAGCGTCATCATGGTCTGGGCCTTGACCAGTGGCAATTCAGACCGCGCCTCCAGATCGTGCATGACCAGACTCATCAAGCCCAATTCTGCCCAATCCAGGCTGGAATCGCCCGTCGCATTCGTCACGGGCAAGACCGCAATCCGGTTTTCCGAGATTTCGGCCTGACTGGGGAACAGCTGGATCAACAGGAACAGGCCGAGCACGGCTGAGGCAACCATGGCTACCGGGACCAATAATTTCCGTTCCTTTTTGGGCGCTGGCTCCACTTCTGCGGCCGGAGCGACATCTTGCGCTGGGATCGGCGCCGGCATTGGCTCGGGCGTTGCGGTACTCGCTGGCTCCAGATCGGCTATGAACCGAAACCCCTTGCCATGAACCGTTTTGATGACCGCTTGTCGGGTCCCGTCATCATCCACTGCACGGCGCACCAGCTTGATTCGGCTAGAAATGGCGGCGTCAGAGACTATCCGGCCGCCCCAGATGGCTTCGATCAAATCATCCTTGGACAAGACCCGGTCACGATGTTCGATCAGATGCGCCAGCAATTCGAACACTTGTGGCTCAACACTGATCAATTCCCCCTGGCGCCTCAGCTCCAGAGTGGACGTATCAAGTTCGAATGGGCCGAAAATGTAACGCATGTCCGCCTCCACATCGTGAATTCACTCGAAAAACAGGAATTCTGCAAGCTTTCATCACGCCAAAATCAAGCTTCGAAGCCGACCAGAGGGCAAGGAAAGCGGGTCATACCGACACCCTTGAACTCTTGTCATGGAGACTTCGATGTCCCGTTCTATCATTTTCGCTTATGGCGTGGCGAGCTACCTGATTTTCCTTGGTGTTTTCGTCTATGCCATTGCCTTTCTCGGCAATCTCTACATTCCCAATTCCATAGATGCAGACCCGGTCGGACCGGTCTGGCAGGCCGTTTTGATCAATCTCGCCCTGCTCGGCGGATTTGCGATTCAACACAGCCTGATGGCGCGCCCCGCCTTTAAACGCTGGTGGACCAGGATCATCCCACCGGCCGCCGAGCGCAGCACATATATTCTGTTCTCAAACCTCGCCATGATCGCCCTGTTCCTGTGGTGGCAGCCGATTGGCGGCGTGATCTGGGATGTTGCGTCGCAACCGGCGCGATCGATTGTTCTGGCCATTTACTTCATCGGCTGGGCCATTCTGTTCTATGCCACCTGCCTGCTGAACCATTTCGAATTGTTCGGACTGCGTCAGATCTGGCACCATTTGCGCGGCGAGCGTCAGCCAGGCGCCAAATTTCGTCAGCCTGGTCTCTACAAGCATGTCCGCCACCCCATCTATGTTGGCTGGCTGATCATTTTCTGGGCCACGCCGACCATGACCATCGCACACCTGCTTTTCGCAGTGATGACCACCGCTTACATTCTGATCGCGGTTCAGCTCGAAGAGCGTGATCTCGTGAACGAGCTTGGCGACGATTATCGCAAGTATCAGCGCCGCGTCCCGATGATCATTCCTTTTCTGAAATTCAGAAAGTCACCGGCGCGTCGGGAACTTCCTGAAACCTGAGACGCGCGGCGTTTGTTCCCGGATAATCGAATCCGATACGCGTGCGCGGCACTCGGCGTGAAGTGACCATCGCCAATCGTTGATAACGAACCCACAAAGGGAGGGGCGTTTGCAAACGCCCCTCTTGCCGAATGAAGTCAGAGCCTAAGCCGACGCCTCAAAGACCGGCCAATGGTCAACAATCGCGCCATCCTCATAGACCGCGATATCGCCGAACTGCAGGAAGACCGCTTCGCTCTGATGCGGCCGAAAGAAAACGAACTCGTCCGCCGCAATCTCCAGATCCGGACCCCCATTGAGCATTTCCTGATTGGACGATCGCCCAAAGGTGGAATTGTAAGACAAGCCCGGCGGATCGACCGGATCGGCCAACCAGTGTCCGCCATAAATAAAGACCGTCTTGGAATAGTTCGGGTCCCAGGTCCGCTTGGCCCGATCGGCAAATTCCAGGCCCGGCATCCGTGTTGTCGGCAGGGACTTGATGACCGGCGTGGCGATGAAACTGGCCGGCTGATGCGGTTCCAGCAATTCGCTGTCAAAGTGAGTCGGCTTGACCAGACACGACCCGGCGGAAATCTCGTTCGCAATCTCGGTATCTTCGTAAAAACGATAGGTCGGACTGCCAGCCGCGTTGCGCGTCGCCTGAGCCATGGTTTGCGAATCGAAAACAGATTGTGCCTGGTCCAGGGCCGCGCGGTAGATTTTCCACGCGCCGGCCAAGGCTTTGTCACGCCACCCCAAAGTCGTTGGTAAAGCCGGAATGTGGGGCTCGTACCCCATGAAACCGGAAAACGCCAATTGCTCTGATGCGTGAATGTGCTCGAGTGCGGCCTGCAATTCAGCACCCGGCTCAAACCCGCCGCGATGCAATCCGACATCGAGTTCGAGATTGATCCGCATGGGCTGATCCTGCGCAGCCGCCAGCTCCGAATATTGGCGCACGCGATCATTTGAATCGATCAACCATTGTATGCGTCCGGCCGCGTCCCGATCCTCAGAAGACAGGTCCTGAAAGTAGGATTGCGCCGCGCGCACCGGCAAAGGCTTGCCCAGCAGCTGGCTGGCTTCGGGCATTTGTCGACTGAGTTCGGACAGCATGGGCAGATTGAATGTCATCAACCGATCAGTTCCGGCACGCTGGCGAATATGATCGATCAGGCCCAGCGAAGGCAGCGACTTTGCGACGATCCGATAGCCCATGCCGGTTGGTAGATGCGCCATCAAAGTGTCGATATTGGCATTCAGTCGCGCACGATCCACGACCAGGGTCGGCTGCGCAATGCCGGCTTCGGTCAACGCCTTTTGCAGGTCCAGGAAATAGTCCGCGCGCGGACCGCTCTTGTCACTTGGTTTGGACATTAGGGTTGCAACTCCAATGATTGCCGTCCCACCCAGAATGAGGTTGCGGCGGCTGAGACTAGGCATTGAACGGCTCCCCGAACAGATCGGCAAGGTGCGGGTTGAGGAACTTGCCGTCTGGATCCAGCGCGCGCCGCAGCTCAGCGAAGCGTCCAAAGTCAGGATACAGCTCATCAAAGTCGGCGCGTTTCAGGCTGTGCCACTTGCCCCAATGCGGACGACCGCCATGCTCGCGAAAGATCGGCTCGAAGTCCGAGAAGAAATAGTCAAACCGCTCATCGACAGCGGCATGAATGGCGATCGAGATGCACGGCCCTTGATTGAACGGGCTCAGCCAGGCCGAGTCCGGCGCGACAAAGCGAACTTCCATCGGGAAGAAGGCATCCTTGCGCCGATCCATCTTGGCCACGACCTTGCGCAATGCTGCCAATCCCTGATCACGCGGTAAATGGTATTCCATCTCATTGAACTTGATCGGGCGCGTGGTCGCCAGCAATTCGAGCGAGGCGTCGCTGACATCTTCCAGTGTCCCGCTCGGCAAGGCGGATTGGGCAAGGCGGCGCCGCAACCAGGGCCACCAGCCAAACGAGTCGCGCAGGGTCTTCAGTCCTTCCAGTACTTCATCGTCTTCAGATGGCACCGTACCGGTAATGTCGCCTTCATGCAGATCATGCGTCAGCGCCGCGGCGATACCGGTGCCAGGCAGATAGAAGAATTCGAAGTTTCTGTGCGCATCCGCCGTCGCTTCGGCCGACTCAATCACATCTTCAATCGGCAAGGCCTGCAAGACACGTCTCAGATTGAAGGCCGGGATGGTCTGGATATCGTACTCGGCAATCACCCCCAAAGCGCCAAGCCCGACCTTGCCCGCGGCGAAAAGGTCTGGGTTGGACGCCGCATTGACGTCCAGAACATCGCCATTCGCCGTGACCATGCGAAAGCCGCGAATATAGTCATGCAGCGCCGTCAGTGTCGCGCCGGTGCCATGCGTCGCTGTCGAGAAACTGCCCGCCAGGGTCTGGTCGACAATATCCGGCAGATTGGGAAAGGCCCGGCCACGCTGGTCGATCGCCGCCGCCGTCTGGAACAGCGTTGTGCCAGCCCCGAAGGTCGCAACGCCTGTCGCCTCATCATAGGCCCGCAATCCGGTGAAATAGCTGACATCGAGAATCGTGCCTTCGCTCGGCACCAGACCGGAAAAGGAATGCCCGCTGCCCCAAGGACGGATCCGGCCCGAATTGTCGCGAATGAAGGCAGACAAGTCGTCCAGCGTTTGCGGCGAGGCCAGCTGTCTGGGCGTCGCCCGCTGCGCCCCGGACCAATTCATCCAGCTCTCTTCACCAGCCGGCGCGTCCGGATAGTCGGGCGAATACCCTTCGCGCTCAAAGTCCTTCAGTCCCCAGACAACATGTTGTCCGACCGGGATGGCCGCCGCCACACCGAGCGCTGCGCCGGTTTGCAAGAGCCGTCTTCGCGAAACCCCCATTGCCATACCCTCTCCCAAATGATAGTTATCACTATCGTTTATTACTTTGATCTGACTTTGTCAAATCAGGAGACCGCGAAATGACCCTGGCCACATCACCGCAAACCACTCGCCGAAGCGCTGCGCGCCAGAAACGGAGTCGGGAAACGGTTGAGCTGATCCTGTCCGCAGCGGCTGACCTGTTGGAGGAGGTCGGGTTTGAGCAATTGTCAACCAATCTGATTTGCAAGCGCGCCAAGCTGACGCCGCCTGCGCTGTATCGGTATTTCCCGAACAAGTACGCGGTGCTGAAGGAAATGGGCGAGCGGCTAATGGCGCGCCAGAATGCGTTGCTGCAGGACTGGACGCTGGCCGCCGAGGATCTCGGTCTGCTGGAGGCGCAGATTGCGCATCTACTTGAAGACACCATCCGGGTGACGCGCGAGACGCAGGCCGGCGGCTGGATTATGCGGTCGCTGCACGCAACGCCGATCCTGTCCGATGTGCGGCGCCAATCGCACCGAATGGTCTCGCAAGCCTTGTCTGAACAGGTGCTGGCCAACTGGCCCGCGCTTGATCCGGCACAAGTGGCGCTGGCCAACCGCTTGGGCGTCGAAACCGGGTATGCTCTTGTCGAGATGGTGTTTGACGAGCCGGATCTGGATCAGACCGAGTTAATTCAGCGGGCCGCGTCCATGCTCGGGCACAATATTCGAACACTGTTAAACGCGCGATCCGACGCGCATTAGGCTTTCCAGTTCTTGGGCGGCGCGCCATGCGCGCCCGTGCTTTCGAACTTGGCCTCTTCGGCTTTGTGGCGCACTTGTAGATTGAACAGGACACCCTTGAATCGTGGCAAGAGAGCGAGACAAAACCCGGTCATGGAGGACAGAAGCACGATCCAGAGCAAGACCAGAATTGGCCAAGGCGCATCGACCACCGGCAAGATAAAATAGAAGGGCGCGAACAGGATCATGATCAGGAAACCAACAAAAAAGGCCGGCCCATCGGCCGTGTCCGCCACGGAAAAATCCAGATCACAATGCGAACAACGATCTTTGAATTTAAGATATTTGCCGAACAGCTTACCTTGTCCGCAACGGCCACATTTCAGCATCAGGCCGGACTTGATGGGTGTTTCAAACATCGCACTCTCCTCGCGTCCAATTGGGTATATAGCGCCTGAATACAATTGCGCGTGCGCCTAGGTCGCACCCTTCGATTTGTCGCACTGGCTCGATCACAATTGCGTTGGATAACCAATATGTGAATTGACCCTCGCCCCCTCTCCGAACAGTTCTCGACATGACCGCACGGCCTCACTCAAACCGGCCAATCCATAACAAACGCGGCACTAGGGAGTAAAAATTCATGAAGTTTCGTTGTTCAAGCCTGTCGAGCTTGGCGGGCGCATCCATCCTTGCCCTGTCAATCGCGACACCCGCCGTTTCCGCACAAGAAGAAAGCGATCAGGATGACAGTCGCCGCCTAAGTACCGTGACCGTGACCGCAACACAGCGGACCGAGTCCATTCAGGATGTTCCGATCGCGGTGACGGCCTTGAATCCCGAATTGCTGGACCGTGCCGGGGTGGCCGATGTCACATCACTCGACAGCGTCGCACCGAGCTTCAACATGAATAGCTCTGACACAACCACGGGCGGCACCACTCTGAGAATTCGCGGCGTCGGAACGACCGGCAACAATATCGGTCTTGAAAGCTCTGTGGGTGTTTTCCTGGACGGGGTTTATCTGTCCCGCCCGGGCGTCGCGCTCGGTGACCTGATGGACCTTGAGCAGATCGAAGTGCTGCGCGGGCCACAAGGCACACTGTTCGGACGCAACACGTCGGCGGGCGCGCTCAACATCAAGACCAAGAAACCCAACCTCGAAGAGATTGAAGGGTTCGCAAATGCGACGCTTGGCAATTTCAACCTTCTCAATGTTCAGGGCGGTGTCAGCGTTCCAATCATTCAGGATACGCTTGCGGTTCGGGTCTCCGGCGCCATCCGCGAGAGAGATGGATTCGTCGAAGGCTTGAACGGCGCGGAAAGCCATGACCGCGACCGTACTGTCTTCCGCGGACAGGCGCTTCTGGATCTGAAAGAGAATGGCACCCTGCGGGCAATCCTCGATTATTCCGAAGCCAATGAGCAATGCTGTCACGCCATCTGGTTCACGGACACGCCTGCCGTGGCGGCCTTCGGCCCAGCGGGTTTCCCGGCTGATGGCGGTGCGCCAAATGTCGGTCCGAGTGCCCTTGAAAACTTGCGGTCAAATGACAGTGAGTTTGGCAACCCGTTCGAACAGACCGGCTTCTCCCTGGAATACAATGTCGATACGCCGCTCGGCGCCCTGACCTATATCGGCGCCTATCGGGACTTTGAGGACGAGACATTCCGCAGCACAGACTATACTGGTCTAAACATCTTTACGGTCGGACGATCGCCAGAAGCACAAGCCCTGCCGGGATCACCGTTCACGCCAGGCGGAAACGTGACATCCATCGAAACCACCACGCATGAGCTGAGACTGCAGAGTTCGGCATTTAATGACCGGCTCGATTGGCTGATCGGTCTCTATTACTCGGATGAAACCATCGACTCGCGTGGCTCGCTCACTTTGCTTGATGAATATCAGGCGGGCGTCAGTGCCGGTCTGCTCGGATCACCGGTGGATCTTCTGACCATCTTTGCTGGCGGCGTCGATGCGACGGGCGACTTTGCCGACAACGCTTTCCTTCAGGAAGGCGAGTCCTTCTCGATCTTCACGCATAATATTCTCTCGGTGACAGACCGTTTGGATCTCACTGTCGGCCTTCGCTATGTCGAAGAGTCCAAGGATGGTAGCTTCAATCAGGTTGGTGGGAATTTCGACGCCTGTCTGGGCACGTTCACGACGCTCGCAACAGCGCCCGGCACCATTCCAGCCGAACTGGCGCCCGGCGTTTCGGGTCCGGGAACCGCGGTTGCGCTGAACTGTTTCGTATTCGCGGCGCCAGCGTTCAACGAAGCCAACTTTGGCCCCCTCTTCGGCGCGTTCTCGGGGAGTGGCCTGGACGCCCTGCTGCCGCAGGAATTCTCGGATACGTTCGAGGATGAAGAGCTCGTCTACACGATCAAGCTTGGTTATGAGATCACGCCGGACATCAATGTCTATGGTGGTTTCACGCACGGTTTCAAATCCGGCGGGTTCAACCTGGATGCCTCAGCCGCTGCTGGGGGCGCAGATCCACGCTTTAACTCGGAGCTGGTCGATGCCTGGGAATTCGGCCTGAAATCAACGCTGTTCGATGGTCGTGCGCGGGCCAATGTCGCCATCTTCCATCAGGACCTGGAAGGCTTCCAGGTGCTTGAATTCACCGGCATCCGGTTCCAGACCTTCAATGTCGGCAAAGCAGAAGCCAGCGGCATCGAGGTCGAAACCGAAGCCCAGCTGACCGATGCCCTCTCGGCGAATTTCAACTGGACCTATTCCGATGCCCGGTATCCGGATGATTGCGACATTCTCGATCAGACCAACCCGGCCTTTAATCCGAAT
>JBCCZH010000046.1:0-13246 GCA_039188075.1 Pseudomonadota bacterium | reverse complement strand
CGATCATGGCAATTATGATTACAAACGCGACGGCTTTACGATCCATTCCTGCCAGTTGCGACCTGAGAGTCGCGGCACGGTTATGTTGGCCAGCTCAGACCCGTTCGAGCATCCGGCAATCGACCCCAATTATCTCGCCACCGAAGGCGATCGTATTACAATGCGGGAATCGGTCCGCATGATGCGCGAGATAGCCGGCCAGAATGCGTTGGCTCCGTTGCGAGGGAATGAAGCTTTGCCAGGGGCCGAAGTGCAATCAGATGAAGAGATCGACACGTTTATTCGCACCTATGGCGAGACCATCTATCACCCGGTCGGGACGGTCGCGATGGGGATTCAGGATGACGCACCGGTAGATGGGGAGCTCAAGGTTCGCGGCGTCGACGGCTTACGCGTCGTCGATGCGTCGGTCATGCCGACTCTGATTGGGGGCAACACAAATGCACCGACCATCATGATTGCCGAAAAAGCCGCCGATATGATCCGGGGGATCGCCGCGATGCCGCCGGAAGAAGTTGAGATCGCCGCTTAGGGCTCACGCTTCCAGATAAGTTTGGCATGTGTATTGGCGTCTGAGGTCAGTCCCATCCAGGCGAGCTGTCCGGTCGTCGCATTGACGATCACGCACCGGCCACGTTCGGCCAGCAGCGTTGATATTTGCGACCGCAAGTCCACCACCGCCTGCGTTGTGTGCAGAATGAAACAGCCAGGCATCAGTTCGGAAAATCGGCCAATTTCGTTCAGCAGGGATATCACCGCGCGGCGGCCATCAGCGTCCGTCTGAACCGAAACCAGATAGTTTGCCGGTTCCGGTGCGATCTCTCCCTTTGGGGTCGGTGCCGGGGCGAGGAACAGCTCGCAAAGCTCCGGATGCATCCGCGCATTCACAAAGGCGCCGCCATCATCATAGGCAACTTGCGACGATTCCAGGAGCCGCCCTTCTTCCGCAAAGGATCGCATCTGGCCCATCGTATAGGGACCATAGACTATGTCTTCGACCATGATCCGCCAGATGGGTGGATCGATGGATGATAAATCGAGGGCGTTCTTGTCCGACATGTCGCCACGTCATCCTTGATTCGGTTTAATCAAGTCATAGCCTAGCGCGAAATCAGACAGATCGGGAGCGTATTATGATTGAAAGCGCGTTTGTGAACACGAAAATCGACGGCAATATTTTGATTGTCGAAATCAACCGGCCTGAAAAGATGAATGCGCTGCACCCCCCGGCCAATCGCGACCTGGGCGAAGTGTTTGACAAGTTTGCGGCGGATAAGGATCTGTGGGTGGCGATCATTACCGGCGCCGGAGACCGCGCGTTCAGCGCTGGCAATGATTTGCGCTATCAGGCCGAAGGCGGCGAAATGTTCCCCGTGCCGAGCGGTTTTGGCGGCCTGACCAATCGCTATGATCTGTTCAAACCGGTCATCGCAGCGGTCAATGGTGTGGCCATGGGCGGCGGCTTCGAGATCGCGTTGGCCTGTGACTTGATCATTGCATCAGACAATGCCCGTTTTGCCTTGCCAGAGCCGAAAGTCGGGCTGGCCGCGCTGGCGGGTGGTCTGCATCGCTTGCCGCGTCAAATCGGTCTGAAACGGGCCATGGGCATGATGCTGACGGGCCGTCATGTGATGGCGGAAGAGGGCCAGTCGCTTGGGTTCGTGAATGAAGTCGTACCACAGGCTGAACTCATGGATGCTGCCATGCGCTGGGCCGGCATGATCACAGAATGCTCACCTGCTTCGGTGCGCACAACCAAGGAAGTTGCGATGAAAGGCCTCGACACGGCTAACTTCCAGGAGGCTTTTTCGCAGAAGTATGATGCGGTCGGCCGTTTGTTCAAAGGCCCTGATTTTATTGAGGGTCCACGGGCATTTGCCGAAAAACGCAAGCCGAACTGGAGCGGCGAATAAGTAATTTGCATTTTACGCTCATCCATCCTCCCGGTATGGTCCCGGAATAAGAATTATAAGGGATGACTCAGATGTGGGTATTGTTTCGGTCGCTTTCGAATGCATCGTCAAAGATTGTCGCGACCTTTTTCATGGTCCTGGTTCTGATCTTTCTGGGCGTCATGTTCGTTCCCAGCGCCTTTAACAGCGTCAATGATTTCGCCAATTATCTGGCCAATCTGAATTGGGTTCGAAATCCGGACATCGGGGAACAGGGTGTCGCCGTGACCCGGGTTTTCATCAATGAATCCTCGATTTTCGGGATTATCATGACCCTGATCGCGCGGATCGTCGTCGAACTGATCTGGTGGGGTGTTGCGCGGCTTTGGCGATTGGCCAACCCCCGGGATGATCGCCTCACGGTTCAGATTTAGGCGCCAGGCTGAACTGCAAAGACTGTTGAATTCGCGCCAATGCCGGTTTGCACGCGGCGCGCATCTCGCTATGTCCTGATCTGCAAAGTTTAGGAGTGAGCCATGGGCCGCGAAGAAGTCTTACGTCTCGAGGCGTATCTGAAAGAAAAACTCAATCCGGGTCTGCGCCTGATTGCGCGTAAAGAGACCGATGATTCTGTCGAAGTCTATCTCGGCGCGGAATTTCTCGCTGTCGTCTATAAAGACGTGGATGATGGCGAGACCAGCTACGCCCTCAATATGACGGTCCTGTCCGAGGATATTGGCGCTGAATAGAGCTTGGCGGCCAAGTGACCTAAAAATAATTCAGGATTGCGATGCGGCGATCTGGCTGAGAAAGGCCTCGATTGCCGTCAGCGCTTGCGGTTCGTTCAAGAGCGGGGCGTGTCCAACACCAGGGATTGTGACCAGTTTCGCGGACGTGTGCCTTTTCATCATGCGCGCTGCGGTGGATGGATGCAGCACATCGGAGCGTTCGCCTCGCGTGACGAGAAGCGGCCGTTTCTTCATTTTGGTGAAGAGTCGCCACATCGCGAACCGCGTCTTGAATGTGGGTTTGGTATCGGCAATGGCGCGTGAAATAGCCGGATCATAGTCGAGGATGACGGCGCCCGTATCGGTTTCGCGATAGGCGCGGCTTGCAAAGGCCTGCCAATCCTCCGGACCGAAATCGGGAAATACGTCCCTCTGTGCCTTGGCGACGGCATTCGCGGCAGCGTCCCAGTCGGGCAGCGCCTCAACCTCGCCGACATAGCCGGCGATCCGGGCCAGGCCGGCAGGATCGACGACAGGACCGACATCATTGAGCACGGTTCCAAGTATGCGATCCGGCATGGTGTGCATCATGATCATCGCCATCAACCCACCCATGGAGGTGCCAATCAATGCGGCTTTCTCAATCTTGAGCGTATCGAGCAGAACGCCCATGTCCTCGGCATAGACTGGCGGGGTGTATCGCGTGGGGTCCGGATCGTGTTGAGAGCGTCCACGTCCCCTGACATCGACAGCGATGTAGCGATGCGGACCTGAGAGCCCAGCAATCATCGGCTCGAAATCTTTGTGATTTCGGGTCAGTCCATGCATGCATAATACGGTCAGGGCCGCCGTCTGATCGCCATAGGATTTGGCGAAGAGGGACAGGCCATCCCGGGACTTGAAATGAATGTCTTCTGGCACGAGGCGATGTCCGGTTATGGGCCCCGACTGATGGGAGGAAACGGGATCAGCCGGGGCCGAAGCGCGAGAGGATTAATAGCGCTTCGTGATCTGCAATTGAACCGTTTGCGGTGCGCCGAAATAGGCTGTCCGAATGCCGCCCACGGAGGAGAATTCCTGGAAGTCCGTCTTGTAGACTTCATCCGTCAGATTCTTGCCGTACAGGCCGACGGTCCAGGAGTCAGACGGATCGCTCCAGACGATACGGGCATTGGCGAGCCAATACGCGTCCTGGAACACTTCCGGCACTTGCTGGTCGACGGCGAGGGCGTGCTCGCCGCGATAATTGGCATCCGCGCCAAAGGTCAGCGTGCCGCTGTCCGCGAGATCGAAATCATAAGTGGCGCCAAACCGTGCCGTCCAATCTGGTGCAAAAGCGGGTTCATCCGTGTCTGCGCGATCTCCGGTCGGCGCATTCTGATCTAGGAACTCGCCATACTCAGCATCAAGATAACCGATCTGGGCATCGAGGGTCAGACCTTCACCGATCAGGGCCTGGACTTCCAGTTCTGCGCCATAAATCTCAAGCTCACCGGCATTGAAGACCGGGAAGTCAAACTCGCCGGGACCGCGGGCGACCGAGACTCGCGCCTGGAAGTCCTGATAATCATTATAGAAGACCGCGCCGGACAGATTGACCCGCCCATTGTTCATGGCTTTGCGGAAGCCGGCCTCATACGACCAGACAATCTCTGGATCGTAAGGCGTCTCATCGCCAGGGGCATTGGCGCGGCCATTAAAGCCGCCGGATTTGAAGCCTTTGGCCACCTTGGCATAGCCGAACAAATCGTCGTCGAACTGATAGTCGACGCTGACCAGAGGGGACACATCTTCCCAGCTTTCACTGACGCCGAATGAGAAAGGCGTCGGGACCAGTGTGGTTGAGGTTGAGCGCTGATAGGTTTTCAGCTCGTACGTGTACCGCAATCCACCTGTGACGGAGAGTCGGTCATTCACGTCATAGACCAGGTTTCCGAAGGCCGCATAGGAATGCAGGTTGAGATTGTCCTCAATGTCGCGCGTGAAGGCGAGCGGGAAGCCGCCAAATAGCAGGAAGTCATCGGCATAGGCTTGCTGGAAAGACGAGACATTCTCGTTCAGCCAGAACACGCCGCCGACGCCGCTGACCGCGCCATCGCCATCATAGAGCAGCTGGAATTCCTGGCTCGTCTGATCCTGTTCGACCCCGACAAAAACGTCGCCCAGTTCCAGTGGCGTCGCATCAATGTCGATGAAATCATCATATTCAAGATCGCGATGAGCGGTGATCGATTTCAGCGTCCAATTCTCGTTCAGGTCATAGCTCGCCGTGATGCCGATGCCGGCATGGGTCAGTTCGTTCGAGTTTTCGAGGTCGGTGCCGCCGGTCCGGGTCAGGCTGGTTGACGTCTCATAGTCGAACTCATCCCCGCTCGGAACGAAGAGCGGGACAATGGTCTGGGCCGGCGTCGGCGGGGCGAGGTCGACCGCGAAAAGCAGGCTTTGCGGCTGACCAACTGTGAGGGCGGGCGACTCCTCAGTATAGTCGGCATTGATCACCACTTCGAGCGGATCGGTCGGCGTCCAGACCAGGGTTCCGCGCGCGGCCCAGGTGTCCTTGTCATTATATTCAAAGTCGCCATTCGGGTCTTCGACATAGCCATCGCGACTGCCGCGATAGAGCGAAAATCCGCCACCCAGCATGTCCTCGATCAAGGGTCCGGAAATCGAGCCGGCCGCTTCAATGGCATTATAGGAGCCATAGGACAGGCGGCCGAAGGCTTCGAACTCGTCCCCAGGTTTCTTCGAGACAATCTTCAGGGCACCGCCATTGGTATTCTTGCCATAGAGCGTGCCTTGCGGTCCGCGTAGGACCTCGATCCGCTCGACATCATAAACGTCGAACAGGGCGCCTCGAATGCGCGAGATATAGACATCATCGACATAGACCCCGACGGCCGGGTCGAACGTTGCCAGCGCATCCGGCTGGCCAATGCCGCGAATGTAAATATTGGCAGAAGATGAGGAGCCACGCCCCTGAACGAGGTTCAAGTTTGGCACGGTGCCTTGCAAGGCGCCGATATTCTCGGCGGCGAGGTCCTGAACCAGCGTGTCAGAATCAAAGGCCGAGACCTGACCTGGAACCGTGAACAGGGTTTCTTCCTGACGTCGCGCGGTGACCGTGACGGTTTCAAATGTGCGGACCTGTTCTGTGTCCGATGACTCAGTTTGCGCAGCGGCGTGGAGCGGCACCATGCCAAGCGCCAGCGCTGAAACGAGTCCGGTTTGCGCGAGTCCGCGGGCTGAATAGACCATAATTTCCTCCTGAATATCGTTTTATCTATTCAGCAGAATACGGAGTTCTGGCGCCGGGACGACGACACTAAGCGTCATCGATTGTGAACATTTTCGCTCAGCCGTCGCTGGGGCGCACAGTCTTGGCAAAGGCGGCCGGGGTCTGGCCTGCCCATTTCTTGAACGCTCGATTGAAGGCGCGAATGTCGGAATAATCGAGTTGTTCGGATACCTGGTTCACTGACCTGCCGCGTTCCAGCATGGCCTTGGCTTCTTCAAACCGAACCTGATGCAGCAGGGTCCGGAAACTGGTGTCTTCGTCGCTCAGTCGCCGACGGAGCGTGGCAACGCTGACTCCCAAACGCGCGGCCACGGTATCTTGATAGACATGGCCATCCTCGATCAGCTCGCGCACTCGCGTCACGATCGAGCGACCATCCTGGCTCTTTTCCAGGGTTTCGATATGTCCAATTACTCGCGCGAATATGCCGTCGGTGGACAGGTCGACATCATCTGGTGTCTGGATCGGCTGACAGGCCAGGTCGAAATCATAGATGAGTTCATAGACGGGGCGGCCATAGGTCACCGGCACGGTCCAGAATGTGTTCTGATCGCCGCCCGGTTCCGTTCGCGTTCGACGCACCGATACGCGTTTCAGGGCCTTCATCGCGACCCCGTGCGTCAGACTGTCCAGCAGACAATGCACCTTGATCAGAACGCAATCGCCGACAAAGCGCGTGAACGTCTCATCCTGTTTCAACGTGTAGGGAAAATTCGTGTCATCCACCATCAGGGCCAGCACGTCGCCGCGATGCTGGGTGGCATTGTAAGTATCGCCATGCATCATGTTGAAATACTCGCAGAGACAATCAATTGCCTCGCGCAGAGTGCGGGCGCGTTTCATCTGTTCAAGCACAAAATCGCCGGTCTGATAGATCAGTTTTCGAGACGACAGATGCAGTGTGAGATCATTCAGGCTGCGGGCAATTTCGCGCTGAATGCGAAAATAGGCCTGTAGCGGCAGCTCTGTGTTTGCTCGCATTCGGGTGAGGCCGGACGAAAGCCCCACATCGCGCAGCAGCGAGTCGACATTCACCTGATCCGCGACCGAGTTGAGGATGGGTGCAATCTGCCAAAACTGAATCCGGGTTTCGGCGGGCAGGGTGGGACCGTGAACAGACTCCATACAGCAGTTTAACAAGTTTGGGATCGCTGACCAGTTCGCCAAACGTCGCGCTGATCGGGTCAGCGTATGATCCGGGTCGCTGCAATATGAGGGTTCGCCGCGCTCATCGGTTCATTTGCAACCGGAATGCGTTTCAACCAATCCGCGGCCGCGCCGCCTGTTTCGCCATCATGATCGAGCACCAGAATATAGTCGTAAAAGGAGGAAACTTCACGCCAGTCCACGCCCCCCATGTTCTTGAAGAAGGGTTCGGTCGCGTATGCATTATAAGGCGGACGATATCTCAATGGCTGCTGGATCGAGTAGGCGAACAGGGAAGGCACGAAGCTGTTATTTTCGATCACGCCGAGCGTGACGATGTGCGTCAATGGAATTGGATGTTCAAAGGATCGAGGATCGCCACTGGCGGCGATTGACAAAACCCTGGCGCCCTCAGGAATTTCCTCAAAGAAGTTCAGCACCATTTGCTGGTGCGCGTCAGCGCGTTTGAGGTGCCCGTATACGAGACCGGATTGCAGCACGGATAGTCCAGCGATACTGGCAAGCAAGCCCACGCGCGTCACCGTGTCTGAACGGGGCGCCACCAGGACGCCGGTCGCGAACATGGCGGCTGGAATGAAAAATCGCCAATGAACATTGTGCGCGCCCCAGAGGAATGGCGGCAAAAAAACCGCAAATCCGACAAGCACCGCAATCGGAACAAAGAGGTGTATCGAAACGGGTGCGACCCGGTTGCTGACATACAAGCCGATGAGCAAGACCGTGAACAAGGTGATGAACCATGAATAGTCGCCATATTGGATCCATAGGCGCGATGCTTTCTTCCAGACCGCCCAGAGTTTTATCGGAACATAATACTCCCATGCGGCGCGCTGTACGGTGCGATCAATGACCGTCACGCCTTCCATCTCCAGGGCCTGCAGCTGTTCGTCCTGTGCCTCCGAAGTGATCGCTGTCCCGGGTGTGCTGGCTGCCGCGGGTTGTGTAATGTCGGTTGTCATTGATTGTGCGACGAAGACCGCGAGCAAGATACTGACCGGAACAAATTGCACGGCGTTCAGCACGAGTTTCTTGAAGTCCCGAAACCCGAGACGCACCAGATAATAGCTGCCAATGCAGGTGGCATAGACAGCAAAGCCGTAAACGTGTGAGACGAAAACAGCGATCGCGATCACGCTCCCGACAAGCACGCGCTTCCACGCGCTTGTGTCGCGCTTGTCCATGATCAGGTGAATGCCGAAGCCGAAAATGGCGAGCGCCGTTCCAAATAGAAAGTTCAGGAACCCCATCAAGAAGGCGTCATTGAATATGAAGACCGAAAACAGCAATCCGAGTACGGTCAGTTTTCCATGCACGACTTTCGCCAGAAAAAGCGGCGCGGCCATCGTCAAGCCGATGACCAAGGACAAAAATAACCGGCCGGCAATATCGACCGGCAAAAATGACGCGAACAATAAGGCAAGGCCATCGATCGCCAGATTGGTCGGCACACCAATTTCGAAATCGAAATAGGGTCTGAAATGAGGCTCGGATAGATTATCAAATACGTGAATCCGGGCCAGATGGTTAGAATAATCAAGCAGAGGCGGATACTTGAACGACCATATGACGGTCAGGAACATGCCAAACATCGCGAGTGCGACAATCGCAATAGTCCGTTCACGCGCATCCAGATGTTTCAGGGCTAGTTTCGCGGGGTTTTTTGGCAATTCCGGAGTCCGATCGTGACCAGGAATTGTCCTTACAACGCGAAACTTAATTCTGCGCTAAGCAGCCTTGGCGAGGATGAAGGCGTTGAGCGCGATCTCTTTCTCGTTTTCCAGTAGGAGTTCTGATTGGGGTGACACGATCGCTGTCTCGCCCATTCGTGCAGTGCAAGTCCTGCCTGCCATTACCTGTGACAGACAGACCCCATGTCCACGATCGTACGCCGTCGCCAGACGAAGAACGGGCACGCTGCCATAATAGTCGCCGCTAAACACATTGAAGGTCACGATCCTGGCCCTCACTATGCCGTCATCAATTCCGATATCGGCCAAACTCAGCACTCCAGCCCGGCAGGTCATGTCTTCGGCATTGACAGACCGGACGGCGCTGAGTTCGACGATGATCGGGGTGTCTTCCATCGGCTTGCTACAAGACGTCCAGCATTTCCGCGACCAGCGGATGTCGCACCACATCTTGTCCCTGCAGGCGAATGACCGCGGCGCCAGCCAGTTTTTCAAGACGCTCAGCGGCTTTGCCAAGACCGGACAATTCTGGCAGGAGATCGGATTGAGCCGGGTCGCCGGTGACCACCATGGTCGAGTGCCAGCCAAGCCGGGTCAGCAGCATCTTGATCTGGGTATAGGTACAATTCTGCGCCTCATCGATGACGACAAAGGCATTGTTCAGTGTCCGGCCTCGCATGAAGCCGATCGGGGCAATCTCGATCAGGCCTTCAGCCATCATGTGCTTAAGCTGTTGCGGGCTGAGGCGATCGGACAGGGCGTCATAGAGCGGGCGCAAATAGGGCGCGAGCTTGTCTTCCATGGCGCCGGGCAGGAACCCGATCTGCTCGCCGGCTTCGACCGCTGGGCGCGACAGGATGATCCGGGCAACATTGCCTTTTTGCAGGGCCTCTACGGCCTTGCAGATGGCGAGATAGGTCTTGCCGGTGCCGGCTGGCCCGAGGGCGCAGACGAGAGACTTGTCGTCCAGTGCCTCCAACAGGCGGGCCTGATTCTCGGAGCGTGGTTTGACCGTTTTTTGATAGCGCTGATTGCGCGATCCGTGCGCGGGCGTCGCGCGTTTGGGGTTGTCAGCGTCGTCGGGATGCCAGTCCTTTCCTCCTCCTGGGATGGCATATAGCTGTGTTTCACGGGCAGCTCCTTGTTCAAAGAAGTTCGAAGCGTCGAAGGCGGCTTGTGCTTTCTGGCGTTTCGTGGCTGCGCGTTTACCCATGTGGATCTCCTTTTAGGACTGAAAAGTGGGCAGAAAAAAGCCGCTGTGCCAAAGGCAGAGCGGCGGGTGAATCAGCAGTGTGGGACTTTGCGTCGGTACCTGGGTCCGAAACCCTGGCCGGCGGTGGTGTATGCAAAGACGGTCTATGGACCATCGGCAATCGTCCCTTCCGAATCTCTATCTTGAATTACACACTAAGAGGGTTAACCGAGTGTGACAGCGACAATCCGCAGACAAAACAGAAGAATATGGGAGACTGACATGGCATTGTACGATCTGGACGGAGTTTGCCCAAACGTGCCGCAATCCGGAAATTACTGGGTGGCCGAGAATGCAACCGTGCTTGGCAATGTGATTCTCGAAGAGAATGCCTCGGTCTGGTTCAACGCCGTCCTGCGCGGGGACAATGATCCCATTACAATCGGTGAGAATTCGAATGTTCAGGATGGCAGCGTCCTGCATACCGACATTGGATGCCCTTTGAAGATCGGCAAGGATGTCACGATTGGCCATATGGTGATGCTGCATGGCTGTACGATTGGCGAAGAAACCCTGATCGGAATCGGCGCGACCGTCCTCAATCGCGCGGTGATTGGCAAAAATTGCATCATCGGGGCCCATGCCCTGATCCCGGAAGGCAAGGTGATTCCGGATAATTCGCTTGTCATGGGGGCGCCGGGCAAAGTCGTGAAAGAGATTAGCGAACCGCAAATCATGATGATCAAGGGATCGGCGCAGGTCTATGTCGATAATTGGAAACGGTTCAAGGCGGGCTTAAAACGCAAAGACTAAGCGCGCCTCACCGACGGCAAGGCGCGCTTTCTTTGAGATGTCTGGCTCAAACCGCCCGGCGGTAGCGTTCATTCACACTATGATCGATCCGCGGAACAATACCCGTCAGGCGTTTGATAATCCGCTCTGCAGTCTGGAAGAATTGTATACGTTCCAAGCCAGGATTGATGTGATTGGTCATGACGCAATAATGACTGTCTTTGCCTTTGCGGTGGTGATGAGCGTGATGCGCGTGGCTCTGCATCAGGCCGGTTTTTTGAACGGCTGAAATGATGCGGCCGTTTTCTTTCGGGCTGCGGTGCGCAGCGGCATGGATCTCGTTGGCAAACATACCAAACACAACCGCCGAGCCGCTAAACAAGTTGAGCCAACCCAAGGCCCAGAAAGTGGCCAGGAAGAGGGCGCCTATCACCCAGACCTCGCGATTGCGGGAAAAAATGGTGCCTTTTAGGAAGCTTCGAGGTGTATGGTGGTGCTGTTGATTTTCCCGGATGGTGTGACCGAGAACAGGCCAGTTTGGGTTGCCATAGCGGTCTTCAAACCAGTGAAAAACACCTGAAGCAAAGTCGGCCAAATACAGCCCACCAAGTACTTTCGCGCCTGCTGTAAGGCCGCTTGAAATAACAGTCACAGACATAATGCACTCCTGCGTTAGAGCGCGAGACCAGGATAGGCTCGCTTGTCTGTGAGCGCTTACTCGCGTTCAAATGTGGCGGGAATGTGATAAAGTGAGCGCTTATTCGCTCGCGTAGTTTTTCTGGAAATGTCATTCTAGTCGTGTCCGGAATCGTCGTCCGTCGCTTCGGAACCTAACTGTTCGCTTCAGGCTCTCTGCGGGTCGCCACGAATAGGATTCCGATCGTAATCGCGCTGACCAGAATCATCAGACCCAGCGCTGATGCTCGCAAAAACCAACCGCTGATTAAACAAGCAAACATCATCCCACCGATTGCAGCAAACTTACCCCTCCGCGAGATTTCTCCGCGTTCAACAAAGTCTCGCACGATGGGTCCGACCCCGGGGCGGGCATAGATCCAATCCCGAACTTTGGGATGAGACTCTGCCAGACAGAACACCGCAGCTATCCAGAAAATGGTGGTCGGCCATAGGGGCAGGACCAACCCGATGGCTCCAATGCCGAGCAGCGTGAAACCCAAAGCGACCCAGACCCACCTCATGCGACGTCCGCCGCCGCGGCTGCGCTGGCCCAGGCCCATTGGAAATTGTAGCCGCCCAGCCAGCCGGTGACATCGACGCATTCGCCTATGAAGAACAGGCCGGGCTGAATCTGGCTTTCCATGGTGCGTGAAGATAGGGCGTCCGTGGCCACACCGCCAGCGGTAACCTCTGCGGTTCGCCAGCCTTCGGTTCCGGCCGGTTTGAGGGGCCAGTGTTTCAACCTCTGCGCCATCTCATCCAGGCGATGATTGGAGAGCTCCGCCAGTCGGGTCTTGTCGGAGCCTACGAGTTGGTCGCAGAAATAGTCCGCAAACCGGGTTGGGAAGTGTTCGGTCAGGATCTGTCCCATAGCTTGTTTGGGAGACTCTGACTTTGCGGTTTTGAGCAGGTCCAGGGCGTTCACGCCGGGCAATAGATCGATCGCAATCGATTCACCCTGGTGCCAATAGGAGGAGATTTGTAAAATCGAGGGTCCGGACAGACCGCGATGGGTGAAGAGCAAATTCTCGACAAAGCCCGGTCCGGCCTCGGCGCGCGCTTCCACCGAAACCGAGACACCTGAGAGGGCGGAAAAGGCCTCGCGGTGATCATCGGTAAAGGTCATCGGCACCAGTGCCGGGCGCGGCGTGATAATGTCATGACCGAACTGTCTGGCAATGTCATAGGCAAAGGCCGTGGCGCCCATTTTCGGGATGGATAACCCCCCGGTGGCAATCACCAGACTGCTCGCCCGGATGGGCCCGTCTGAGGTTAGCGCAACAAAATCGCCAGCATCGCGGGCGACGGAATCAATCTCAGTGTTCAGGGCCAAGGTGCCGCCCGCCGTCCCGAGTTCCGTCAAGAGC
Organism: Pseudomonadota bacterium; assembly: GCA_039188075.1. Classification (GTDB taxonomy): domain Bacteria; phylum Pseudomonadota; class Alphaproteobacteria; order Caulobacterales; family Hyphomonadaceae; genus Henriciella. The sequence continues at coordinate 447 of JBCCZH010000046.1, read as the reverse complement.
ATCTCGATCACGGCGCCGCTTTTCTGATCGCAGAACAGCTGACCAAGCGTCTTTTCGTGCCAGGTCAGATCATGTTCGGCCATCAGACTGCAAAAGTCCCAAGGCGTGTAACGCGCCAGCGCCGATTTTGCGAAATGCGGATTGTCGGACAGGAATCGCTTGGGCTCGGTTTCAAGATTGGTGAAATTGCAGCGCCCGCCACCTGAGATGCGGATCTTCTCGGCCGGCTTGCGGGCATGGTCGAGCACGCGCACGGACCGTCCCCGCTGCGCCGCCCGCGCGCCGCAGAACAGGCCCGCGGCGCCGGCGCCCAATATCAACACATCGACTTGCTGCAATCGTGATCCCTCTGCCTGCAATCATGGCGAAAAAGTCTTTATTCCGCCCTGTTGGCGGCAAGCCGAAGCCGTGTAAAGGTTAGAGTTAACAGCGAGAAAGGGATACGAT
>JBCCZH010000045.1:0-13389 GCA_039188075.1 Pseudomonadota bacterium | reverse complement strand
GTCGAAGACCGCCGGGCTTTTGATCTGCAGGCGCCGTATCAGTCTGACGATGCTGAAAAGCGGGTCCGCAACATAGTTGTGGCCCCGGATGGCGTGACCTTTGCTGCGAATATCGGCAACAAGCGCGTGCAATTCTATCGCATGGTCCTGGACCTGGATCAGCGCCCGCAAGAGCTGGAAAAGCTTGGCGCCCCGATTGAATTCGGGGTCCGCCTGTCGACCATGAAATGGACCCCGGATGGCCGGTTTCTGATCGTGACGGATGTGAACGCCTATGACTCTTCAGTGCGCATGTTGACCCAGCGAGGTGGGCAGGTCTTTTCCATCGCGCCGGCAACCGCCAGCGCGCCCGCACAAGTAATGGATAAACAACGCGTTGGACGCTTCGCCGAAGGGGTGGAACTGTCAGATGATGGACGCTTGATTGCCTCCATCGCAATGGAGCGGACGTACCTGCCGCAATTGCCGCCTCTGGCCGTGTGGCCGCATCGACGGCGCTATTCACTGATGCTGATCGCCCTCGATCCGGAGACCGGCGCATTGGACAAGCTTGACGAAATCCGGGTGGCGGGCGTGTTGCCGGAAGATGTGATCTTTGATGAGACGGGAAACAATCTGGCCGTCGCGACCTTCCATAGACGCAAGGGACCGGATCGCTATCGTGGCTTTATCGACTTTTTTTCGATCGAGAATGGCGAATTGAAAGCGCAAAACAAAACCCAGGCCGTGATGCGCGGACCGCATGATCTTGTGAGGATTCCCGACAATGACTGATCTCAATGCGTTCAAGGGCAAACGCGCCCTCGTGACCGGCGCCGGGGATGGCATTGGTGAAATGTTGGCTCGCAACCTTGCCGCGGCTGGCATGCAAGTGGTGGTGCAGGACATTCGCCGCGAGGCCGCGGAACACGTGGCGCAGGAGATTGGCGGCGAACCGCTGGTCTTCGATGTTTCGGATCGTGAGGCCTGTATCGAGGCGGCAGATCAGATTGCCGATCGAGGCCCGCTCAATCTGGTCTGGATCAATGCAGGCGTCGGGGTCGGGTCGCCCATCCTGACCGGCAAGGCAAAAGCGGTTGAATGGGCGCTCGATGTCAATATCCGCGGCGTGATCTGGACGGCGCAGGCCTTTGCGCCCCTGATGACCGACGCGACGGGACCGCGCCATGTCGGGATCACCGCATCGACAGCGGCCTTGCGACGACCGGAGGGGGACTTTCCGCTCTATGCCACAACCAAGCATGCGACGTTCGCTGTGGCGGAAGCCCTGCGCGGCGAGCTGGCGCAGCAGGGCGTGGATACCACCATCCTTTGCCCGGGCCTGCTGAATACGAAAATCTGGGATGGCGCCAAGGCCCGGCCGGAACGGTTCGGTGGTGCGCGGCACATGGATCCCTCGATCTCGAAAATGTGGGACGAGGCAAAATTGCCCGACGTGATGTGGCCGGATATTGCGCGCGTGATTGGACAGGGCGGCGGATATCTGATCTGCTCCACCGATGAAGGCGAAACCAAAGCGGCGTTTGAAGCGCGCGCGCAGGAGATTTCGTCGGGGATTGTGGAGGTATAAATGAAATTGGGGTTACAAATCGCGCTCGGAGTCTTTTCCTTGATCCCGCTTTTCTTTGCGGTGACCGGAATCATGACGGGCGCCGCATCTCTGATGCCGGAAGGTGACGTTCCGGCGGCGATCGATAATCAGTTCCGCTACCTGTCTGCGATCTATCTGCTGGTGCCCATGGTCCTGTGGTGGACCATTCCGAAGATTGATGAGCGGGGACTCGTCCTGGCGCTCGTCTGTGCCGCCGTCTTTCTGGGTGGGGCAGCCAGATTTCTGTCTTACTCGACCATCGGGCCCGGCCTCGACCGTCAATTTGCGGGGATGCTGATCGAGCTTTCCTCACCAATCTTTCTGATCTGGCAAAGACTGGTTGCGAGAAAGGCCGCTGCCGCCTAAAGGGCGGGCCATGAGCTTGAAACTTGCGATTTGGGATATGGATGGCACCATCGTGGACAGCCGCGAGGTGATCCAGACGGCGATGGTGCGCAGCTTCGAAACTGTCGGTCTGACGCCGCCTGCCTATGACGAAACACGCAAGACGATCGGCCTTGGCCTGCGCGAGGCCTGTCAGATTCTGGCGCCAGAAGCATCTGCTGACAAGCTGGCTGAACTGGTTGAAACCTATCGGCATGCTTTCATCGCTTTGCGCGCCGAAGGCGAGGGGTTTGAACCCCTTTACGATGGTGCGCGCGAAGCGATCGAGCGTTTAGCAAATGATGGCTGGCTCCTGGCGATTGCCACCGGCAAGGCGCGCCGCGGCATCGATGCCTTCTTCGACCAGCACGCCATGCGACACCTTTTTGATACGACCTGGTGCGCGGATGATGGCCCGGGCAAGCCACACCCCTTTATGTGCGATGAGGCGATGAAAGCCGTCGGGGCCGAGCCGCATCAGTCCCTGATCATTGGCGACGCGATCCATGATATCCGCATGGGGCTGAATGCCGGTATTCACACACTCGGCGTGAGCTGGGGCTTTGGTGAAGCCCACGAACTAACCGATGTCGGCGCGCATGAAGTGCATCATGATTTCACCACTCTGAATGACAGCCTGGACGCCTTTGCGGCGCGGGTATCCTGATGGACAAGGTGACCTTGCCGAAACGCTTCTACAAACAGGCCAGCGTGGCGGAAGAGGGGCAGGGCTTCGCCATTCTGCTGGATGGACGCCCGATCAAGACCCCCGCAAAGACCGCGCTCTGCGTGCCGACCCGTGGCCTGGCAGAGGCGATTGCAGCGGAATGGGACAGCCAGGGCGAGACCCTGGACCTGCAAGGCATGACGCTGACCCGGCTGGCCAATGTCGCCATCGACCGGACGCCGGACACACGCACCGAACTGGCGGAGGAATTGGCGCGATATGCGGGAACGGATGTGACCTGCTATCTGGCTGAGTCGCCCACAGAGCTTAAAGCGCGCCAGGAGGCGGCCTGGAAGCCCTGGCGCGATTGGGCCGGAAAAGAGCTCGGCGTGGTTCTGGTTCCGGTGATTGGGTTGATGGCAAGCCCGCAACCGGAGGCGAGCCTGCAAGCCGTCCGCACGCACGCGCTGTCGCTCGACGATTACCGGCTTACAGCGCTGACCTGGGGGTGCAGCCTGTTAGGGTCTGCAATCCTCGCGCTGGCGATCGAACGCGGGGTCTTGTCTGCAGAGGCTGCGCTGTCCGCATCCTGTGTCGACGAAGACTGGCAGATCGAGCAATGGGGCGAAGACGAAGAGGCGATGGTGGTGCGCGCAGGCCGCGCGCGAGAAGCCGAGTCTCTTCAACTCTGGTTTGAGGCGCTTCGCTAGAATTCCCCTATAAGGCGCTGTCTTGCTTGACTAATTTTGAAATGTCGCGTCCAGTCCATGCTGGAGGACTTTTTATGTTTCGGATTGGATTGCTCGCTTTCAGTGCGTGGGCCCTGACGGCCTGTGCCTCGGTTGGCAATCTCACCGCCGTGAACAAGAAAGAGACGCTGGGATCCGGCTTCAATGGCAATGGCTCCGCGCCCGCAGGGGTCTTTATCGATGCCGAGCAGCGCGCGGTCCTGTCGAACAAGCGCGCGGATGAAGAGTTACGCGTGGTCTGCGCTGAACCCGCGCCGGACGCCTTGTCTGCGATCGCGGCCCAAGCCGGGATCAGCGTGTCGGACATTTCCAATGCGGTCTCGGCCGAAGGTGGTGTGTCTGAAGCTGCGGCGAATATCGGTTTGCGGACGCAGACCATCCAGACCCTGCGCGACGGATTCTATCGTGTCTGCGAAGCCTATATGAACGGGCTGTCGGAAGAGCAGTATTCAATCATGCTGCGCCGGTTCCAGACCAATATGATTGCGCTTTTGGCGATCGAGCAGCTGACCGGTTCGGTCAAAGGCGGCGATGCCGTGGTCAGCGCGTCAGCGGGCAGCGGTCTCGATTATCGCGAGCAATATTTGCAGCGCTCGGCCATGGCGTCGGCCGAGCAGACTCGGCTGGCATCGGAGATCCAGCACACGAATGAAGAAATCGCGCTGCTCGAAGAGACCAATAATCAATGCTATGTCGGCAACACGACCGCGGGCTGCTCGGCCAATGATATTGAGCGCCGCAATCGTCAGGTGCTCGACTTGCGGTCGCAGGCGCGGGCCATGGAACGGGCCCAGGCGTCGGCACAAGCCACGTCTGATATCAATGCCAATCTTGCCTCCACAGCGCCGTCCGCGAGCGAGTCGAGCGCTGGCGGCATAACCGGGTCCTGGCCATCCTCGCCAGCTTATCCGCCATCCTATGCGGTTGCAGAAGCGGTCCGGGATATCACCATGGCGATTGTTCAGAATGATTATGGGGTTCAGCTCTGCTTCGAGCATTTGCGCACGGTTAGCGCCAATGGCGAGACCGCGCTGTCCGAGCATTGCGACGAAGTGATGGAAGCCTATGTCGAGCAGCTCGAGAATGCCAATGACATGCGGCTTGAAATGCAACGGGCGCAAGCCGCCATTATGCAGGAAGTGGCCGCGGGCGGAATCAGCGTCAATGAAGCCAATGAATTGATGGCTTCAGTGTTTGGAACCGGTGCCTCCGCGCCAAGCTCAGCGCGGTCTTCAACGCTGTTCATGGAACCGTTGGCCGCGCCGGTCGTGGGCGCGCCTGCGCCACCACCACCCCCTCCGCCACCGCCGCCGACCCGGCAATAAGCGGCCGGTTCGAACCGACAATTTCCTCTGGAATCGAGTCGCGCTCTGTGCTCCAATCATGGTTAAAGGGGGCGTGCGTTGGACGGTGGGGACCATCCACAAACGCAGGACACACTGGAGTAAGCTCGACCATGTTCAAGCGTGTGATATTTGCTGTTTTTATTGGAATTTTTCTACCTCTTTTTGCGATGGCGGAAGACCGGATTGCGCTCGTCATTGGCAATAGCAATTACGAGACGATGGGCTGGAAACTGGCCAATCCGGCCAATGATGCGCGTCTGATGAAGGATGCGCTGGAATCCGTCGGGTTCCAGGTCAGCCTGCTGATCGATGCGACCGAAGACGATATGGAAGACGCCTTTGCGGCACATGGGCGGCGGCTCACCTATGCCGGCAAGGACGCCGTCGGACTGATCTATTTTGCCGGTCATGGGGTCCAGTCCGAGGGCTATAATTATCTCATTCCGGTCGATACGAATGCGGTGACCGAACAGGATATCTGGGCCCAGGCGCCGCGTCTGGGGCAGGCTTTGCAACATGTCCGCGCGGCCGGGAATGGCGTCAATTTTGTGGTCCTGGATGCCTGCCGGAACAATCCGCTGCCAAGCTCCAGCCGATCAGCCGGGTCAGGTGGTCTGGCGCCGGTGGCGCGATCGCGCGGATTGCTCGTCTCCTATTCGACCGAACCAGGCTTCACCGCCACGGATGGCGCTGGCAATAACAGTCCATACACACAAGCGCTGGCCACCGTGATCCAGCAAGACGGTTTGATCGCCGAACAGGTCTTCAAACGCGTCGCCGACCAGGTCTATCAGGCGACGGATGGCGCCCAGACCCCATTCTACAATTCCGGTCTGATCGTCGAGGATTTCTGTTTCGGCGATTGTGACAAGCCCGCCCCGGCCGTGCTCGATGCGGGGATCGTGTTCCAGATGGCCTCGATGGGGCGGGATGTTAGCGATACAGAAACCGCCGAAAGTGAGACTGCCGCGACAACCGCGCCCGCGCCTGCCACTGCAGCTGATTTCTCTGCGTTTCAGGACTGTCAGGACTGTCCGGAAATGGTGGTGATCCCGGCCGGCAAATTCATGATGGGCTCACCGGATAGCGAATATCGCCGCCATGATGATGAAGGCCCGGTCCGCGAAGTCTCAGTCGAGGGGTTCGCCATGGGCAAATATGAAGTGACATGGGGGCAATATGAAGCCTGCCGCGCGGCGGGGGCCTGCGTGCATGATGCGAAATCCGTGCGCTCGTCCAATCCGCTCTGGGAGATGGATGACCGGCCCGTCTTTGATTTGAACGCCTTTGACGCACAGGCCTATGTCGACTGGCTGAACACGCAGGTGGACGGCGCGCCATATCGTCTGCCATCCGAGGCGGAATGGGAATATGCCGCCCGGGCCGGGACCACGACGCCCTTCTATACCGGCGAAGAGATAACCAGCGAACAGGCCAATTATAATGGCCAACGCGGCTATAATAATGGCGCCCGCGGTGGCGGTTATCTGCGCATGCCCGTCGCGGTCGGGTCCTATCCGGCCAACGCGTTTGGCTTGCATGACATGCTGGGCAATATCGCTGAGTGGACAGCCGATTGCTATACCAGAACCTATGCTGGCCTGCCGCGCGATGGCAAAGCCATTCCAGGACGCGAACTGTGCTCGCAACCGGTGCGTGGCGGCGATTATGAAAAAGTGCCGTCTTATGTCCGCTCTGCCATTCGTCGCGCTCAGCCATCTTCAAGCCGCAATGATACGATCGGCTTCCGGGTGGCCCGAAGCCTGGACGAATAAAAGGAAATCCCTAGAGGATGACCATCGATCCCGGTATTGGATCGACCGACTGTCAAATGACGGAGCGCCGCCATGACCCATTCCTTAGAGCGCGCCGACAAGGTGCTGGTCGCGCTCGGCCATTTTGACAGCCGCGCGGCGGCGCAGGCGGCAATTGCGGCAGGCAAGGTGCGCGTTGGGGGCCGGGTTGTGAGCAAGCCGTCAGAGAAGATTTCGGCCAGCGCCAGGATCGAAGCCGAAGCCGAACACCCCTTTGTGTCGCGGGCCGGATTGAAGCTGGCGCACGCGCTAGAAACGTTTGAGATCGACCCGACGGGCTGGTCCTGTCTGGATGTGGGGGCGTCGACCGGAGGTTTCACGGAAGTGCTGCTGGTCCATGGCGCTCAGGCTGTGGTTGCGGTCGACGTTGGGCGCGATCAGCTGCACCGGCGCCTCCGCAACGACACGCGCGTGACCTCCCTGGAAGCGACAGATGCGCGAGCGTTGACGAACGCGGATGTCGGTACGCCGCCGCGTCTGATTGTCTGCGATGCGAGCTTTATCTCGCTGCACAAATTGCTCGAAATACCGCTTTCACTGGCCGCGCAGGAAGCAAGCCTGATCGCGCTGTTCAAACCGCAATTCGAAGTTGGTCGCGAGTTTGTCGGCAAAGGTGGGATCGTCCGCGATTCAGCCGCCACGGCGCGCGCAGAGCAGGCTTTCGTGGAATGGCTCACGGCGCAAGGCTGGCACATTCAAGCGCGCGCCGACAGCCCCATCAAAGGGGGAGACGGGAATGCGGAACGTTTGATTTATGCCGAAAAGGCTAACCCGCCGGCCCGCGCGGGCTCGGGCCAGATTGCCGGCGGTTGAGGAAAGCCAGACGCTCAAACAGAGCGACATCCTGCTCATTCTTCAACAAGGCGCCGTGCAGCGGCGGTGTCAGCTTCTCCGGGTCCTGCTCGCGCAGCGTCTCGAGATCGACATCTTCATTCATCAGCAGTTTCAGCCAGTCGAGCAATTCCGAGGTGGACGGCTTCTTCTTCATGCCCGGCACTTCGCGCATTGAGTAGAATGTGGTCAGGGCGTCAGAAACCAGCTTGTCCTTGATGCCCGGATAGTGGACGTCGACAATCTCTTTCATCGTCTGTTCGTCCGGGAACTTGATGAAGTGGAAGAAGCAGCGGCGCAGGAAGGCGTCCGGCAGTTCTTTTTCATTGTTCGACGTGATGATCACAATCGGGCGCTGCGCCGCTTTGATCGTCTCATCGGTCTCATAGACATAGAATTCCATGCGATCGAGTTCCTGCAACAAGTCGTTCGGAAACTCGATGTCGGCCTTGTCGATCTCGTCAATCAGCAGGATCGGGCGCTTCTTGGCGGTGAAGGCTTCCCACAGCTTGCCCTTCTTGATGTAATTCTTGACGTCCTTGGCGCGCTCTTCACCCATTTGACCATCGCGCAGACGCGACACGGCATCATATTCGTAAAGACCCTGGGCGGCTTTGGTGGTCGATTTGATGTGCCACTCAATCAGTTCGCAATCGAGCGCCTTGGCAACTTCGATAGCCAGGACGGTTTTACCAGTGCCCGGTTCGCCCTTGATCAGCAGGGGACGCTCCAATTGAATGGCAGCATTGACGGCCACTCGCAAATCATCAGTGGCGACATAATTCTCGGTGCCTTCAAAGCGCATGGGAGGACCTCTCGTTTACGTTTACGGTAAGGATAAGGTGTCGGACGCGAAGAGCAAGGTGTGACGTCACGAGAAGTCAGTCTTCCGTAGTGGCAAGGCGCTGGTCCAGATTGTCACGTTCAGAACAGCCATCTGCGCTGCCGCCCAGACAAGCGCGATCGTACAAGGCCCGGGCAACGCGGAACTCCCCATCTTGCTCGTGCAGAATGCCAGCGATCCAACAGGCTTCCATTTTGTTCAAATCGCACGCCGCACGATAAAATCCCTTCGCCTTGTTGCGATCTTCGCTCACTTCGTCTCCCGATATGTATGCATCCGCGGCCGCCCAACAGGCTTCGCCATCACTCTTGTTACATGCGGACTCCAATTGGTTGAGCGTTTTCGATGCGTTGAGTTCGGCCGATGAATAGCGTCGTTGCGGGTTGCAGGCTTGATTCACGCCGCCGTCGCAGGCTTGGCGGTACAATTCTGTGGCCGCCAGCTGATACTCTTCGTCCGGATACTGATCATAATAATAGGCCATGGAGTGACATGCCTCGAACAGTCGCTCCGAACAGGCTTTGTTCAGATGCTCGAATGCTGCCTCAATATCAACGCTGCCGCCACGTCCTTGCGCGTGCATCATGCCAAGAAAAAAGCAGGCCGGGATATGATCGCGGTTGCAACCGGCGCGAAAGGACAGGCGGGCGCCAGCATCTCCATCCTTAATGCGATAGCCTTCCATCTGGGCCAATCCAGTGGCTGTATAGGCGGCGGCGCTGCCCGCTTCGGCCCGCGCTGCGAGATCAGAAAAAGCGGTTTCCGCCTCAACCCGACGGAGCAGAGTCATGACCTCCTGCCGGATCCAGTCCTGGTCCGACATGCGTTCCCAGGCAAAGGTCTGAGGGGCTACAGGGCGTTGGACAAACCAATAGCCCGCCACGCCGAGCAACGTCGCCAGAATGACCAAACCCGCGAGGAGTCCAAATCGGTGCCTTTTCGGCTTGTCTGCGGATGTCGTTGCCGCGCGCTGGGGGGATGAGCTCTCGTTGCGGGTGGCGCCTTGTCCTGATCGCGCCATATCCGAAATCTGATTGCGCATTGCAGCCAGCTCAGCCTGTAATTCTCGTGAACCATCTTCCGCTGTATTGGCCTGCCGTTCCGCATGCCTTTCCAGCAAGTCTACGCGATCGAGCGTCCGCGAAAGGGAGCGTAGAAAACGCCACCAGCCAACATGATCCGATTGTCCATAAAAGTCCGACAAGTCCGAGAATTGAATGTTCCAGAACGCGGCGGGACGATCCAGATCTGCGATAGGTTCGATCTGGATGGGCACCAGAACGCCGCGCGTACGGCCAATATCGCACTCAATTTTTACCCAGGGACGGGTCAGCGCATGTTTGCTCCAAACGCCGACAATCGCGCCTGCGGATTTGACTTCGCGATCGAGTACGTCCGGGAACACATCGCCCCCATCCAGACCATCCGTGTCGAAAAAGACCGAAAGACCAAGCTCTTCGAGCAGCGATTTGATCTGGGCTGCCCGGGCGTGGTCGGCGCGCGCATAAGAGAGAAATACGTCATAAGCCACGCGCTGATTGTCCCCGTACCGCTCTTTAAGCAGCCTAGCAAACTGATTCGAGATGGCCAATTCGCGAAATGCGATCGCAAATATTATATCTTAACCTTCTGATCTTACGCGATTTTCTAGGTGACGTTACCAATTTGAAAGCCTGCGTTAACCATTTCCGCTTACCGATTCTGGAACTCTGGAGATCGGTCTATGCCGTTAAAACTGTCACTCAAGCCGAAGGAGGCTGTCGTCGTGAATGGCGCGGTGCTTCGCAATGGTGACCGACGCGGCACCATTCTATTGCAAAACCAGGCACGGGTTTTGCGCCAAAAGGACGTGCTCGACCCAGATGCCACCCAAAGTGCGGAAGAGCATCTCTATTTCGCGGTCATGCAAATGTATCTGACCGGCGAGACCGAGGGCCCCCTGTTTGATCAGGCGGTGACGGCGATTGCGTCGGCTTTGGACGAGACAAAAAATGAAGACGGGCGTGCACACCTTGTTGAAATATCCACGGCCTGCGCCGCGGGAGAGACCTACCAAGCGTTGTCTTCATGCCGGAAACTGCTGAAGGCAGCGGAGGCGGGCAATGGCTGATACGTCGAACATGAAAGAGCTCCCTGAATCTCCCATTATCAGTCTGGACGATGCGATTGCCCTGCTTGAAGCGGATGAGGCGCCGGAGAATATCTGTGTGAACATTGGCGGAGATACGCTGGTGCGCGCGAATGGCCCGAAAGGCCTGCAAGGCCTGTTACAACGTTTGCGCGGCCATCGCATGATCCTGGCCTTGTCCTCAGGCGAGCTGGCCCAGAGCGTGGTCCCTATGCGTTCTGGCAAGCCCGACATGCATCCCGATGTGGCTGAAATCCTCGACGCCTTGAAAGATCAAGGATAGAGCGCGGCCTCATTTCAAATTGAGGGAGCCGTCAGCATGTCCGGCGAATTCATTTCCATCTTCATCGCGTCCTTTGTGACCTTCTTTGTCTTGATCGATGCGCTTGGCGTGGCGCCCGTGTTTGCGTCGCTGACGGTGCGTGGACCGGCCAGCTATCGCCGTTCGATGGCCATTAGATCGGTTCTGGTCGGAACCCTGATCATTTTCGGCTTTGCCTTCTTTGGCGCCTGGCTGCTCGACAAGCTGCACATCACGATTGATGCGTTCCGCGCGGCGGGCGGGATCCTGCTCTTCATCATCGCGCTCGACATGGTCTTCGAAAAGCGCACGGAGCGGCGTGAAAACCGCGCCGAGTCGGTGCTGGCCGACAGCGACGAGACGCCGGAGGCGCTGGACGATGTGTCCGTCTTCCCGCTCGGTATTCCAATGCTGGCCGGGCCGGGATCGATCGCCACAGCCATGCTGTACATGTCGCAGCATGATGACTGGATTGGCAAAGGCGCCGTGTTGAGCGCGATTGCCGCGAACATGTTGATCTGTCTCCTGATCTTCCTCGCGGCCGGACCTTTGGTCAAAGCCATGGGGGAGAGTATTGCCGGGGCGATTACGCGGATCTTTGGCGTGATCCTGGCTGCGCTGTCCGTTCAGCTTCTGATTGATGGCATCAAGGGCGCGTTCGGGATCTAGCGAAGCCGGATCGCTTCGGCCTGCGTGAGTGCGGAAAGCGTGGTCCAGATCAGCGCCATGCCGAGCGCCATCAGACCCATGACCTGCAGGACCAGCAGCTGACTCCATTTCACGCCAATCTGGGCCAGCGACAGAACCTCCGGGCCCATTTCGCGGGCCAGGGCGACGGAACGGTGTCCGCCTGCTTCTGTCAGCAGCAGGGCCCGTCGCATATCTTCCGGCGTGGTGGCTTGCTCAACCAACGTGATCGCCCCGGAGGAGCTGGTCAGTTCGGCAATCCGGGCAATGATCTTCATGTCCCTGGCCAGGCGTTCGCGGGCCATGGGTTGCAGCGCAGCTTCATAGGCCTCAATGACCTGTGTCGAACGCGCCTCGGTTGTCATGACGGGTTCAAACGCGATGGACAATTGCGCTCGAAGGATTTCTTCCGGGAGCGCATCCTCGATACGGCTGCGCAAATAGCCTGCGAACCGATCATTCAGACGACCAGCGCGATGCGCGGCCCGCATGATGGAGGCGGCCTCGAACACGGCCTGGGCTTCCGGACTTGGATCATTCTGCGTCATCAGGCCAAGCGCGCGGAGGCGCAATTGCAGGCTGTCGACCTGTTCGCCGGCAAGCCAACGCTGGCTGCGACGGGTCAGGTCAGCCGGGTCACCGAGCAGAAAGAACGAGCCTTGTTCGGCAAAGGGTTCATCGAGCGGGGCGAGTTGAACGGACTCTGTCGTCACGCGCGGCGTCTCTTCAGACTCGGTGGGCGCGGTCTCGTCGGAAACGTCCACGACGGACGTGTCTTCGCCGTCTTCTGTCTCGATCTCAACCGGCGGCGGCGGCGCAATCGTCCGCTGATACGCGGCGCGCAAATCCTCTGGCAGGAACAGCAGGGCCGCGCGCGCCAGACGCTGATCGCGCGTGCCCGAGTTCTCGGCATCAGCAGCCGCGAGGACTGCGGCCGAATCCTGGCGGTTCAGCATTAGGGGCGCGGCCAGCAAATAGCCGCGTGCGGCGGAGAAGTCGCGTTCGTCCAGCGTTTGCTCGATCCGCTGGGCCCAGGCCAGGCGTTCCTGCCCGCCGGGGGCAGACAGATCACGAAATTCGGAATCGATCTCGGCGCGCGTTTCGGTGCGGGCTTCGAGGCTGAGCGGATCGGTTGCAATATCGGACGTATAGGCCGCTACAATGACGCGCGCGGCGAAAATCGGGATCAGCAGGATGAGGCTGTTGAACAGCAGCGATTGCCGCCATGTCGACGGACGTTGGACTTCGCGCTGTCTCCATCTGGAGGTCATCTACCGGGCCCAATCCTGTCTTCTGTCTCGCGCAGATTGCTGTTCCCTTTAGCGCACGAAGCGGGGCGTCTGATCAAGTCTTCGTTACCTTCACAGCTGCAAAAGCCCCGCATAAGCCCGGTCTGTGCCACAATTCGTCGACAGAATTGTGGCCACTTGGTCTGATTATTGCGATTGCGTATCTAACGGGTCCGCAGTATAGGGCGCGCAAACTTCGTAGAGGATTTGATTCCATGACTGACTTTGATCTGAATGGCTACAAGCCGTCGACTAAAGAAGATTTCATGAATGCAAAGCAGAAGGCGTACTTCCGCCAGAAGCTCGAAGACTGGAAATCGGAGATCCTCGACGGGGCGAAAGTGACGATCGGGAATCTTCGGGCTGAATCCTCAAATCATCCAGATCTGGTCGACCGCGCCTCAGCGGAAAGCGACAAGGCGCTGGAGCTGCGCACCCGCGATCGCCAGCGTAAACTGATCTCGAAAATTGATGCCGCCATCCGCCGGATTGATGATGGCACCTATGGTTATTGCGACGATACCGGCGAGCCGATTGGCCTGCGGCGTCTGGAAGCCCGGCCGACAGCGACGCTCAGCCTTGAGGCACAAGAGCGGCATGAGCGCAATGAGCGCGTCGTTCGCGACGATTAAGCCTTGCGAATCTGCCCGGGCGGACTCTAAAATACTAACGATTCATTAACCGTGTTGGCGCACTGGTAATCCGTATTGGCGACAGGTGCAGAATGCGAAACGGTCCCGACCCCAAAAAACCTTCTG
>JBCCZH010000044.1:0-13537 GCA_039188075.1 Pseudomonadota bacterium | reverse complement strand
TGCACCTGATCCGACGGGACGACAGCAACCAGATTGACCGATTTCTCCCCGTCCAGGTCTTCGCGATATTGTCCGCCCAGATTCTCGATATGTGTCGCAGACATGTAGGAGGCGTAGGCATCCAGCGTCACATCTGAATCGCGTTCCTGGGAGATCACACCCTTTGCGTGGCTCGTGGCGGCGCCGACGCCGTGCACGCCGCGCACCACGAAACAGATGGCATCCGATCCGTCCGGCATGGCCCGAACATGCATGGTTAGTTTGCCTTGCGGCCCAACCGTCCGGTGCGCTTTCAGGCACATCTGGCCGAGCGCGCGGGTCAGGGATCCGCTGGCGGATGACTTGACCAGCAAGTCTTCCGGAATGGCCTGGACGACATTGTGCAGGGTCAGATCATCAATATCCGATTGTGCCATTTCGGTCAGTTCCTCGCCGAAAATCTCGCGCAGTTTGACCATTTCGGCATCGACCAGGTGCGCATTGTCATCCAGAGAGTGCCGCGTCATGGACGACATCAGGCGTTCCAGATCCTTCGATGCATTCATGATGAGATTGGCGAGATTGCCCAGCTCTTCATCATCAAACTTGATCCTTGAATCCGGCTGCAGCAGACGCGCATACTTCATGATCGTCTTGATCGGATAAATCACTTCGCGCGAAATCGACTCAAAGAAAGCCGACTTGGTTTGCAGCGCTTTCTCGGCCTGCTGGCGCGAGCGCAGAATGGTCTGCTGGCTTTCGACGAGGGAGCTGACATCCTCGATCAGTTCGATCTGGTCGCCTTCGACGCCATTGAATTCGGTCTGACGGAAATAGCGGCCCTGCCAGAAATGGAAGCCTTCGCGGGTCACATTGCCATGCGTCAGCGCTTCGCGATTCTCGACCATGTTCGAGTTGGAGAATACGACCTCGCCTGTATTGTCCTGGATCTCCAGCCCGATGCCGAGTGTCTTAACCGCCGATTCGAGGCGGCCTTTCGACAATTCGAGGCCGAGCCGTACGCGCAGCATCTCGACCGTATCGTGATATTTCAGGTGCGCCATATAGACCATGGTGACGCCAAGCGTGCCGCCCATCGCCGCGGTAATGATCGCGGCGGCGCCATCGATAAAGACGAGCGAGAACACGGTCACCGGTAGCGCCCCGGCTAGGAATCGCGCGGACATGCCGGCATTGGAGCCGAGACAGGCGGCTGCCGCTGCGCACATGCCGGTCGACAGGGCGGCCAGCGTGATATTCGCGGCTGGATCAGGACCCGCAAAGATCAGACAGCTCGACGCCCACCAGGCGCCGAACAGGAAATTGTTGCGCGCGCCCTTCTTCAGGAAGCCGCCAGAAAGTTTCACGTCCTTTGGCACCCGCGCCATCATCACGGCGCCCTTATACTGGTAGAAAGAGAAGAACAGGATCGGGAACCACCAGATCAGGGCGAGCCACCAATGGGTAAACTGCATGAAGATCAGGGTGACCGCCGTACTGTTGATCGCGGTGATCAGGGCCAGCGGTTTCATCACGGCCGAGAGCTGGTCAAAAAGTTCGCGGATAACGACGTGCCTTAAACGGCCGTCGGGCAGTTCCAAGGTACCGTGTACGATACTGTTGAATACGGACTTGGTTGATATGCGCATTCTGGCGTCATGACACAGAGATCTTGAGAAACCGGTCGCCTTGTTCGCAAATCTGTTTTCAATTTCTTGAGGAACAATCAATCAAGCTTTCCAAAGCGTAAATCGCGCAACTCAAATTGGAAACGGTAAGAAAAATGAAAGGGGCTTGGCGCCAGAATGGCGTTGAATCAATTGTTCAAGTGAAGCTCTGCATTACTGCGCGTCAGGACCCATAAAAAGTCATAGCTTAATTTCGATAATATCACTATTCGTATCGAGACTGGCGGTTAAAGTCAGGTTTCTCAAGAATTAGGAAGAACTCCATGTCAGAAAACAAGAACGTCATTTATGAAATGATGAAGACCTTCTTTGAGCAGAATGTCCCGTATGCCAAGCATACCGGGATCGAGTTGCTTGAAATCGCCGACGGACACGGCGCGGCGAAACTTCCTGATCGCCCTGAAACCACCAACCATATGGGCACGCAGCATGCCGGGGCGCTGTTTACCCTGGCCGAAGCCGCATCCGGGGCGGCATCCGTCTTCCTGTTCGCCGACAAGGTAACCACGGTGAAGGCGGCGATTGTCGAAGCCAACATTGCCTATTTGCGCTCTGCGCGGGGCGAAATCATTGCGGAAGGCAAGCTTCGCCAATCCGGCACGGAAATCCTCTCCACGTTCAATTCTGACGGCAAAGTCGAATATATGGTCGACGTTGTTCTGAAAGACTCCCAGGACCGCGAGGTCTGCAAGATGGATGTGAAATGGTCGATCAAGTCGATCGTACCGGCCAGCTGATTCTGATCGAAACCTGAACCGCCGCAGATCCGTTTCAAGCGATCTGCGGCGGTTTGCTTTTCAATTCTGCTAAAACCGTTCTATGTCGCGATGAAAGCAATTGCGTGCGGGAGCTGGCATGACAAAGAACCCTGTAAATGATTACGCCCTGGACCAGATCTGGCGGCATGGGCGCTCCTATAATGGCTGGACACAGGATAGCGTTCCGGAAACGCTGATCCGGGCGACCTATGATCTGACAAAAATGGGGATGACGAGCGCCAATTGTTCGCCAGCCCGATTTGTCTTCTTGCACTCGTCCGAGGCCAAGGAGCGGCTCAAGCCGCATCTCATGGAAGGCAATGTCGAAAAGACCCTGGCCGCGCCCTGGGTCGTGATCATTGCGCATGATCTGGAATTTCATGAAAAGATCCCGGAACTGTTCCCGCATAATCCGGGCGCCAAGGACTGGTTCGCGGATGAGCAGAACCGACACACCACAGCTTTCCGAAATGGCACGCTGCAAGGCGCTTATCTGATGCTGGCGGCGCGCGCGCTGGGACTCGATTGCGGGCCGATGTCCGGTTTCAACAATGCCGGGGTGGATGAAGAATTCTTCTTGTCCAATGATGCGACAAAAACCTGGCGCTCCAACTGGCTGTGCAATATCGGCCATGGCGACGATTCCACGATTTTCGAGCGCAGTCCGCGTCTGGCATTCGAAGATGCCTGCCTGATCCTGTAAGGCGCGAGTCATGCTGGTACTCGCCATCCACACGGCCGGGCCCGCATGTGATATCGCCCTGATGCGCGATGCTGACCTGTTGGGTGAGCAGCGCGAAGCCATGGTTCGCGGCCAGGATGCCCGTTTGCCGGGCCTGGTGGAAACGCTGCTCAACGACGCGGATGTGCGTCTGGCGCAGATTGATCGGTTTGCTGTCATCACTGGGCCAGGATCGTTCACCGGCATCCGTGTCGGCGTGGCGTATGCCCGCGGCCTGGCGCTGGCCGTTGATAAGCCGTGTGTCGGTGTCACCTCGATGGAAGCCGCATTGCCGGACGGACAGCAAGGTTCGGCCATTGTCGCCTTGCCGGCCCAGAAGCGGCCGCCGGATGTCACCTTCTGGACCCAGACGTTTCGCACCGGTTCAGCAACCGGCTTGCCGCGCGAGACCCGGCTCGAGGACTTGACCGGTCTGCTCAGCGATCGCCCGCACATGCTGTATGGCGTAGTGCCGGCGCTCACGCCCTTTTTTGATTCCGACCTGATCCATGCCGCAGCACCGACTGCGCGCAGCGCAGCCCGAGTCGCCATGGGACTCGAACCGGAAGAGCGTCCGGCGCATCCGACCTATGTTCGGGCGCCTGATGCGGCGCTTCCGAAAGGCAAACCTGGCAGATGAGCCAGATTGTCGAATTACAGGTTGAGGCGGCTGAAGATCTGGCTTCACTTCATGCCCTGGCCTTTTCGAAGGAACAGGCCTGGAGCGTTGCAGACTTCCAGGACCTTATTGAACAACCTGCAACTCTGGCGCGCGGAATTCGCGATTGCGAGACACTCGTATCATTCATCCTGATTCAATTCGTTGCGGGCGAGGCCGAAATCTTGACGCTTGCGACTGCACGGCAAGCGCAGCGCCGGGGGCTCGCACGCCAACTCCTTCAAACTCTGGAACAAGACCTACAAGCTTCCGGCTTGCAAAAATGGCTATTGGATGTGGCGGCGGACAATGAATCTGCCCTCGCATTCTATGAAAGTCTTGGATTTCAGACAGACAGCATCCGCCGAAACTACTATAAACGCCTTGAAGGCGGGCCGATTGACGCCATTTTGATGTCTAAGGCCGTGGGTGGACAGAACCGTCAATAAAACGCTAGAGGATCGCGTATGGATCGTTTGGAAAAACTCTGCGCCGAAAAAGGCCTCCGCATGACCGAGCAACGCAAGGTCATTGCCCGTATTCTGTCTGTGGCGGATGACCATCCGGATGCAGAAGAATTACATCGTCGATCGAATGCGGTCGACAATAACATCTCGCTGGCCACGGTCTACCGGACGGTCAAACTGTTCGAGGAATATGGCATTATTGAAAGCCATGATTTCGGCGATGGTCGCGCCCGCTATGAGGAAGTGCCGGACGAGCATCATGATCACCTGATCGACGTGAAATCCGGCAAGGTCATCGAGTTCCACAATGAGGAAATCGAACGGCTGCAAATCGAGATCGCCAAGGCCCATGGCTATAAGCTGGTCGATCACCGACTCGAACTTTATGCCGTGCCGCTTAAAGACGGCGAAGACTAGGGTCTCGTGAGTCGCACCAGCTCATTCCTCATTGCCATGACCGGAGGGTCCGGGTCCGGCAAGTCTACGGTCGCTGAAGCGCTCTACAAGCATTGCGAACAAACCGGCATCGTCATTTTCAATGAGGATGGCTATTACTGGCCGATGAGCCATTATGGCCCGGCCGACACAGATGCGCAGCGCCAGGCCATCATTGCGCGGGTCAATTATGACGACCCGATCAGCAAGGAAACCCAGCTCATGGCCCGCCAATTGGCGGACCTCAAGGCGGGGCGAACCATTGAACAGCCGGTCTATGACTATGACCGCCATGATCGCAGCGAAGACACGCGGACGATCCAGCCCGCCCCGATCATTATTCTGGAAGGCATTCACGCCCTGTCCGTGCCGGAATTGAAGCCGTTGATCGACTTGTCCATCTATGTCGACACGCCGGATGATTTGCGCCTGGCCCGGCGCCTGCGCCGCGATGTGGTAGAGCGGGGGCGCAGCGTCGAAAGCGTGTTGGCGCAATATCTCGGCACGGTTCGCGCGGCGCATTATCGGCATACGTATCCCGCCATGTTTGAGGCCGATCTGGTCATCGCCGACGAAGGGCTGCCGGCCTATGGTCAGGTCCGTGCCAGCGAAGATGCCATTGCCCGCATGCTGGCCCCGATCCTCGATCGTATGAGAACAGAAGGTGTGATTTAACCGTTCTCGCGCTACACTATTGGCGATGAAACGGTTTTTGGTCCTCCTTTTGGCAGCCCTGACTTGCACAGGCAGCGCGCTCGCTTGCGATATTGCCAGTGATCATGAGCGGCTTCAGGTCGTGGATTATGTGCGCGATGGCCGGGTCTGTCTGGAGACACCACCGGAAGGATTCCGCTTCGATGACATGGTCGAGCAGGCCTTCATGACCAAGATGAATGCCGAGCGGAAACGCAAGGGTCTGCATGCCCTCAAGCTTCGCAAAGCCTTGCGCCCGGCCGCTCGTTTTCAGAGTCTGGATATGGGTGTGAACGCGTTTTTCAATCATGAGAGTCCGGATGGACGCCGTGCGGCCGCGCGGATTGCGGCCTTCGACCGAACGCTGCTGGCGCAGAGTACAGGCGAAAATATAGCCGTGTTCGGACCAGCCAAATGTTATGATCAGAATGACAATCAGGTCTCCTGTTTCAATCTGCCAGGCTTTAGATTGCCGTCCGCCACAGATATTGCTGAAGACCTTCACCAGAAGCTGATGGATAGCGACGGTCACCGCGCCAACATTCTGTCCGAGGATTTTACCCATGCGGCGGTCGGGGTCGCGCGCACCGATTCCGGGTTCTATGTGACCCAGCTCTTTGCCAACCCCGTCGGGACGCTACCAGCTCCGTTGCCGACTTCGTATGAGCTCAACACGCGGCTGGATCTCGCACCCGATCTCACGGACTGGGATCTTGGCAGCTACACGCTGATCGATTCAGACGGCGAGCGGATTGAACTCAGTTCAGATCGCCTCAACCGTCTCACGCCGGGGGAAATGACCTTGATCGTTACGGGTGAACGGACGAGCGAAGAAGAACGCGGCGCACGGACATATAGCCTGACGGAATGGCTTAATTTGAACGGACCGTCCTTTACGCTCAGCGCCGCTAAAGGAAGCTAGCAATCTCGTCGATCGGTTTTTTGACCAGGGCGTGATTGGGCACCATGGCATCGTCTGCTGGATAGCCTGCCACCAGAATCAGGAAGGGTTTTTCGGTCTCTGGGCGTCCGCAAATGCCATTCAGGAATTTCATCGGGTTGGGCGTATGGACCAGGGTTGCGAGGCCAGCATTGTGGCAGGCTGCGATCAACATGCCAGTGGCAATGCCGACGCTTTCGTGGATGTAGTAATTCTTCTTGTCTTCCCCTTCGCGGACACCGCCGCGGCGCTGGGCGAAGATGCAGATCAACCAGGGGGCGATCTCCATATAAGGCTTGTCGGCGTCGGTGCCGATCGGGGCGAGGGCATCAATCCATTCCTGCGCCGCCCGCCCGGAATAGAATTCGCGCTCTTCCGCTTCGGCGGCGGTGCGAATTTCAGATTTCTTTTCCTGTGACCCGACGCAGGCAAAATACCAGGGCTGATGATTGGCGCCGCTTGGCGCGGTCCCCGCCGCGAGCACACATTGCTCGATAATCTCTTGCGGCACGGCTTTGTCGGAAAACGCGCGAACGGATCGCCGGGTTTGCATTTGCGTGTGGAAGGCCACCGCGCGGGCTTGCATCTCGGCCTCAGGATAGGCCGGAAAGTCGGGACTGAGGGGGACGTGGGTTTCAGGACTGGTTTTCATCGCCGGCCAGCCTCCGCACCGATTTTATAGACCTTTTCCATCCAGTCCTTGATCTTGTCTTCAGAGGCCGTTTTCGCCGCTGCGAAGTGATTGTAATTGGTCACTTTGATGCCGGTAAAGCCGAGCACCTGTTTGGTGATCCTGTGCTTGTGCGCATTGCCATACATGAATTTGAGGAACAGCCCGGGCGTGTCGGCATTCACCACCACATCTGCGGTGCGGCCGTCCCACAATTTGTCCCACCAGGGGTCATTGTCATGATAGGCGAAGGCAATTCCGGGCAGGAAGGCGCGATCAATGGCGCCCTGCATCTTGGCGGGCATGCCGCCCCACCAGAGCGGATGGAACCAGGCCAGGTGATCTGCCCATTCTATGTTCTCGAGAAACGCGACCAGGCTGGGTTCGTGTTCCTTGCGCTGTTTGTAGCCATGCGTCAGATCCATATCGAACGACATGTCATGCAGGTTCATGCGCCGGATTTCGGCGCCCTGCGATTCCGCGCCGCGCTGATAGGCATCCGCCAAGCCCTGGCTCAGGGAGGTCGCGTTCGGGTGTCCAACCCAGATGAAGAGTTTGGCGGCCAAGTTCTATTCCTCTGGCAGGTCCGGCACGCCCACTGCGTGGAAGCCGGCATCCACGTGCAGGACTTCGCCAGCAATCGAATGGCCGAGTGAGGACAAGAGATAAAGCGCGCAGCCAGCTACGCCCTCCATCCGCGTGTCTTCCTTCAGCAGGGACCAGTCCTTGCCTGTCCCCATCAGCGACTTGCCGCCGCGAATACCGGCCAGCGATAGTGTCCGCATCGCGCCAGCCGAGATCGCGTTGACCCGAATACCCTGCGTCCCGAGATCGCGCGCGGCGTAACGGGTCGATGCTTCCAGCGCGGCCTTGGCTACCCCCATGACATTATAGCTCGGCACCGTGCGCTCCGAACCGAGATAGGTCATGCAGATGATGGATCCGCCATCCGGCATGATCTCCGACGCGCGGCGGGCTGAATCAATGAAACTGAAGACGGAAATATCCATCGCCCGGCGAAACCCTTCGCGCGATGTATTCGCGACCATGGAGCCCATCAACTCATCCTTGCCGGCAAAGGCGATGGAGTGGACGAGAAAGTCGATCTTGCCCCATTTCTCTTTTACGGCGGCGAAAGCGGCGTCCATGCTGGCATCATCGGTGACATCGGCCGGGATCATGAAATCCATGTCGATGCTCTCCACCAGAGGCCGCACCCGCCGTTCCAGGCTTTCGCCCTGATAAGTGAAACAGATTTCTGCACCCTGAGCAGCAAGCTGCTGGGCGATGCCCCAGGCGATGGAGTTCTTGTTCGCCACACCCATGATGATGCCACGCTTGCCCGCCATCAGATTGCCGGTCGGCATGTCTCCATAATCGGCCATGTTCGAGGCCTCCTTGCTCTTGGTCCTGTTGAACAGAGGGCTATTCGCGCCCGGCATTGGCGTCAAGCGATGTCGCTGCCCGAGGGCGCGCAGCACGGACTGGACCTTCTGTGAATTCGTTAATAAAGATTAACGCAATATGGGGCGTAACACATGGTGATAAGAGCGGGTCTGTCTGTGGCCGCGCTGGCAATGCTGTCGGCGGGCGGGTCGGCGAGTACGGTGCATGAAATCCGCTTTGTTCAATCGGCGCAGGTTCTGGTCTGGCAGGATGAAATCTGGGTCGGGCAGGGATCGTCCATCGATCTGACCGGACCGGGACTCGCCGATGCCGTGCCTTTTCCCGGATCTGGCCAACTGGACTCTGTCTCGTTTGACGATCCGACAGTTACGAGCCGCACGCGGCTGAAAATTGCCAGCAATTCCGCTTTCACGATCCAAACAACGCCGTCGAACGCTGCGCCAAATGTTGAAGTCCGTATCCTTGATGTCGGACCCAATGCCAGAGCATCGGAGCAAGCATCTGACGGTGTCGCCGGCATTGTTTTTCACCAGGTCGAAAAAACGGCACAGCGGCGCGGCGCGCCAGAGACACAAGCGATCGAGCTGGAACTCTCCTGGACCGGGGCTGCGCCATCTGACTTGCGCATCATAGCAAGCCAATGAAATTGCAGCGGTTTTAAGAGCTTCTTAGCGCCCTCGCTTTAGCTCCTTACGGGTGAGGCGGAAAATCAATCATCTGGCCATACCCATGGCGATGGGTCTGGGACTCGTGCTCTGCGGGATCGCGCAGGCGGATACGATTGATCGTCCGCATTTTGAACGCGAAGGCCTGGTCATTGTCTGGGCCGCGGATGCGGCGGGCGCAGCGCCGGTCGTCTCGGACTTCATTCTCGACACCGGCAATGGCACCAGCGCCGCAGGCTCAGGCGATGTCGATCTGATTGCCTCCGACGCCTATGCGGTTGTCACCGGAACCCTGATCTCGACGCAGGATGGGATTGCCAGCGCCACAGGCGGCATGCCCTTTATCCTGACCGATACAGGTAACGGCACGATTGATACCGACACCAATGGCGATGGCGTGGTCAGCGGCGCAGATGCCTTCACCGCGTTCGGCATTCAGGATATCAGCGATGCGCGAGTCGATGCCGTGCGGCAGTCTTCGAGTTTCTATGTCGCGTCGAACGTACCCTTCGCGATCGATGCCCAGGCCTTCACGCCCAGCACGTTCACCGAGTTTATCCTGCTCCTGATCACGCGGGTGCAGCTGTCGGTCACTCAGGCGGGTGATGATGGACTCGCATTTGGTGCCAGCGCACAATTCCCGCACTCCGGCGGGGCCACGTCTGGCTTTGCGCCAAGCCTGCGACTCTGGGATCTGCGGACGCCGCAAAATGTCTTTACCGGCAATCAGCGGACCGCCGCAGCGCCCGGCTCCCTGGCCGATCAGTCTGTCCGGTTCGATGCCGAATATGCGATCGCTGCCGCCAATCTGGCCGGCTATGACCTGTCCCTCGGCACGTTCGATTTTCAGGTCGAAGTGGTCTATACCGTCTATGTGCCCTAGGGCTTATTTGCCGGACTTGTCGACCAGACCCACGCGCATATCGATGGCGGTATAGATCATATCTTCATCAGCATAGACGCGGCCATCCGCGATGCCGAGAATGAGCCGTCCGCGGCGCACCCGTTTCATGTCGATTTCATAGCGCACCAGCTTGGTGTCGGGCGTAATCTCGCCGGTAAACCGAACCTGACCAACGCCAAGGGCGCGGCCCTTGCCATAGGATCCGGTCCAGCCAAGCCAATAGCCAACTGCCTGCCACATTGCGTCCAGGCCGAGACAGCCCGGCATGACCGGGTCGCCAGGGAAGTGGCAATCGAAGAACCAGAGGTCCGGGTGAATGTCGAATTCGCCAATCACGTGACCCTTGCCAAACTCACCGCCATCTTCGGAAATCTCAGTGATGCGATCCATCATCAGCATAGGCGGCGTCGGCAATTGCGCATTGCCCGGGCCAAACAATTCGCCCGCGCCGGATTTGAGCAAGTCTTCTTTGCTGTAAGACGGCTGCGGGGTGTGGAATTCGTGCGGTCCCTTCATCGAAACTGGCCTCGCTGATTTGAGTTGTGCATCTGTCTTGTGCAGATACCGGATCGCCCGGCCTTATACGCATGTGCGCAGTGCGGCAAGGCCTTGTGGGCCTAGAGATTGTCGGTCGCGACTTCAGTGCCCCAAAGTTCCGATTGCGGCAGCCAGCCGGACTGGCGACCAATCTTGATCTTGCACCAGCCGGCATCGCAGGTCGTCAGTTCAGCGATGACGCCCGCCTTGAGATGGGCCTTGGCGCGCGCCTCGGCAGAGGGCTTGTGCTTCAGCTCGATATCGCGCGTCACGAGCGTCGTGCGAGTCTCGGACAGCATGCGCGCCTGCATCCAGACCTCGTCACCATCCGGGTCACGGACCCGGCGCCAGCCATGCGTCTCCCGGACCACCAGCATGGGCAGGCCTTCGCGCTCATAGCGCCACAGGATTTCATGATCCAGGTTCGGGCCCTGGCGGCCATGCACGGCGGAATAGCGCAGCGATTCAAAGCGCGGCAGGGGTTTGCCAGAGAACCGACTGATCTTTACAGTTTCCGCCGATTGGCGCGCCTCAACCGTCATCAGGCTGACCCCGCCAAACAGGGTCAGACACAACAGAATACGGGCAAACAGCGCTGTCATAACTGCTTTTTTGCCGATTGAGGTGAATCGTCCGTAAAACAGCGCATTGGCGAGCTGCTTTTGCTCTGCTAAGCGCGGACAGGAAAGCGAGGAAGAATGTCAGATACGCGCCTGAAGGTCATTGTCACCCGCCGCCTGCCAGATGCGGTGGAACTGCGCCTGAAGGAACTGTTTGATACCGAGCTCAACCCTTCCGACACGGCCTTCACGTCCGAGCAGTTGATCGATGCGGTCAAGCGCGCTGATGTGCTGGTGCCAACGGTGACCGACCCGGTGGATGGCCGCGTGCTGAGCCAGGCGGGTGACCAGTTCAAGATGATCGCGCAATTCGGGGCCGGGGTCGACAATATCGATGTCCAGACCGCGAATGAACGCGGCATCACCGTGACCAATACGCCTGGTGTGCTGACCGATGATACGGCGGACGTCACCATGGCCCTGATCCTGGCTGTGCCGCGCCGTCTGCATGAAGGCATTGAGTTGATGGATGCGGGAAAGTTTGATGGTTGGGCGCCAACCTGGATGATGGGCCGCCGACTGTCCGGCAAGCGCCTGGGCATTATCGGTATGGGCCGGATCGGTCAGGCCGTGGCACGCCGGGCCAAGGCGTTCGGGCTGCAAATCCATTATCACAATCGCCAGAAAGTCTCGCGCCTGATCGAGGAAGAATTGGACGCGACGTATTGGGACAGTCTCGATCAGATGCTGTCACGCATGGATATCGTCTCGGTCAATTGTCCGCACACGCCGGCGACCTTTCATTTGTTGAACGCTCGCAGACTGGATCTGATGAAGCCCGAAGCTTTCATCGTGAACACCGCGCGCGGCGAGGTGATTGACGAAGCCGCGCTGGCCCAGGCGCTTCAGACTGGCAAACTGGCGGGCGCCGGGCTGGACGTGTTTGAGCGCGAACCGGCAGTCAATCCGGACCTGATGGGTCTACCCAATGTCATTCTCTTACCGCATATGGGCTCGGCCACGGTCGAGGGGCGGATCGAGATGGGCGAGAAGGTGATCATCAATATCAAGACCTTCGCCGATGGGCATCGCCCACCCGACCGTGTGATCCCGGCAATTTTGTAAGCGCCTCAGGGCGCGATCAGTGCACGCTTACAGCTTCAAGCTTGTACGCTTCAGCAGCAGCTTCGGCAGCCGCGCGGCCTTCTATAATGGCCAGCTTCTGGCCTTCGCCATTGGTCACAACCACCAGATCATCGAGATCCTCAACGCCGCGCAGGGCATCTGCGGGCAGTTCAGCGAGCTCCAGCTCGTTAATGTTGCGGAAATAGACAAACCGGCTGAAATCAAGCTCGCCGGCGGTCGGCTTTACAAGGTCATTCATGGTCTACTCCTTCCGTTCTTAGACAGGACCAGAACACCGTACGCCTCACGAGACCCCATCATGGCAGCCCCGCCTTGTGGAGGTTTGGTGTTACAGTGAATCTAGGAAGCCATGGTGTCACCATCAAGGCGCAGGTGTTCACATTGAGTTGTGAATCGCGGAGGTGCCGGATTTTGGGGCAGCACGAGTGGCCCGGCGTACGGGTTGGTTTGGCCTCTAACTTTGTTTGGTTCCTTAAGACCCTCATCCTGAGCTTGTCGAAGGATCGGGGGTCGGGCTTTTTGGAAGCCCCGCCTCGTCCTTCGTCAGGCTCAGGATGAGCGTTCGGGGGATTGGGTGAGGGTCGAGATGCACTCTGATCCGATTGTCCCGGGCTTGACCCGGGATCTCGGACCGCATGACCGGAATCCACGAGAGAGATCCCGGATCAAGTCCGGGATGAGCGGGTCCTTGTTTCGTCCTGCCAGCGCACGCTGACACAGGTGACGGCTGACTGACGCGCTCAACCGCCCGGGGTCCCGACTTGCGTCAGGATGGCGGAAGTTGAGCTGGCATCACCCCTCCGCGGCCAACCGTTTGAGATTATCAATCGCGTTCTGGCCATTCATCATGATCGAACCAAGCGTCTGTCCGACGCTGGGGTCGGCCATGTCAGCATTGGAGATGAGCGTGGCAAAACCATCCAGGCGACACTTGTTGCGCCATTCCGAAATCTCCGGGGATGACATCCACATGACCGTGTTTTCCATCGCCGCAGCGAGCACCAGAAGGACGTCATGCGTCGTGTCAATGCCCGGCGCCGGGCGGCTGTAATTATTCTTTTCGTCTTCCGGAATGTGCGCCTCGATACAGGCGATCAGGCCGGCGCTGTAGCAAGGCTGGAATTGTCGAATGACCTGGATATGGATTTCCTCCGGCTGGAAGACCGGAGCCCGGACGCCGACATAATTCTTGAACGCGCTGGCCGTGCAATCGACATAGAGCGTGTCCGCCGCCATCTCGACCTCGCCCTGATCCATGATCAGGCGGCCCGGCTCGATCCGCTGGACATAGCCTTTGCGGATGACATTC
>JBCCZH010000043.1:0-13706 GCA_039188075.1 Pseudomonadota bacterium | reverse complement strand
CGCTCGCGCGCTTCGGCGTCCCGGAACGCCGCCTCGCGGCGACCTTCGGCCTCCAGAATGGTCGACTGTTTTTCACCTTCGGCCCGCAGAATGGCGGATTGTTTTTCCCCTTCCGCGGTCAGGATTTCCGCCCGCTTCAGACGTTCCGCCTTCATTTGCCGCGCCATCGCCTCGGTAATGTCCGCGGGTGGCGACAGGTCTGCAATCTCGATCCGGGTCACTTTCACGCCCCAGGGATTGGTCGCTGCATCAACGACTGAGAGCAGCCGCGCATTGATATCATCCCGGTTCGACAGGACCTCATCGAGATCCATAGAGCCGACCACGGTCCGGATATTGGTCAGCGACAGGTTGGTGATCGCATTTTCGAGATTGTTCACCTCATAGGCGGCCGACACTGGATCGACGACCTGAATGAACACGACCGCATCACACGAGACCTGAGCGTTATCCTTGGTGATCACTTCCTGCGTCGGAATGTCGAGCACCGTCTCCATCATGTTCATCTTGCGCCCGACGCGCTGATAGAATGGCATGATGAAATGCAGGCCCGGTCCGAGTGTCCGCGTATAGCGTCCGAAATTCTCGACCGTATAGTTAAAGCCCTGTGGCACCACTTTGACGGCTGAGGTAATCAGCACCAAAGCGGCAATCGCCAACAGGCCAAAGACGATTAGACTGGTTTCCATATTTGGTTCTCCCTGATCTGAACCTTTGGGTCACATGGGGATAGTTTTATTGTTTTTCAATAAGAACATATCGAAAAACAGCGTGATTCCCAATGAGATAAGCGAGAATCAGGGGATTTGGTTACGAAGAGATGAGTGGGATTGGGGCGTGAGGAGCGGGAGTTTCCGGAGAGCACATATGATCAGCTCGGTGATCGAATATCTGCTTTGGCGCACCAAGCGGCAATGCCTTGAACATTTCGGGTCAAGACGACTTTTCTACTGCGGGTACGCCCGCTCCAATGCCATCAAAGCTCGCGCCACAAACACATCATCGCTAAGCTCTGACAATGTTCTCGCCGGGGTCGCGCCATTGAACGCCATCAGCACTGGCGCGCCCGTATATTTGTAAATGTTCAGCCATTGATTGAACTGTCCACGCGGCAAGCCCGTTTCCGGAAGCTCGATCCAGCTCGCATCCGCATCCCAGAACACATCATCAAACTGGAGGTATAGTTTATCCAGCAATCCCATGCCGAGACGCGAGATGGCATCCTGCTTTGGCGCCGGCAGCGGCGGCGAAAATGTCACCATGTCTTTTTTCAGAACGCCGAGCGGAAGCGTCACGATCACAGCCTCAAACGCATTAGGTTCACCGCGGACAGTTATCGATACGCCAGCATCCGAATAGCTGATCGCCTCGACGACATGACCAAGTCGGACATCATAGCCGCCGATCAGCGCCTCAAAAATCTGCGCATAGCCTTGCGCAAATACGACTTCATCGCCGCCATAATCGCGATCAATCAAATAGGCGGTTTGATTGATATTTTTCAGCTCTGTGCCGGCGCTGTGCTGGACGTTTGCAACCTCATCCATCCAATCCGGATAATCATCCAAGAGCGCCCCGCCCTCGCCCCGAACCACGTAAGTGTCATCGGTGACAATGCGATCAAGCCCCAGCACGTCCGAGAGCTCTGTCAGCGGATTGTCCGTCGTGCCATGTATCCAGCTTGCACCGAGATCGACCGGGACATCCAGTTCATCGCTGGTCCAGACGCGCCCACCGATGCGCTCCCGGGCCTCGAAGACAGTGACGGCCCGACCCGCCGCGGCCAATTTATGCGCGGCGGCCAGTCCGCTCATCCCGGCGCCAACGATTGCGATATGATTCTTGTCCGTCTCGAGCACGTCATCTGCGGTCAAGATCCCACTCTCGTAAGCCGCATGGACCGTGCTGTTATAAGATGGGTGGCACGCCTCGCCTGCAAAGAATACGGTGCCGTCAATTGGCTTGGCCAACCTCTTGTGATCTCGCTTGCGCGCGCCTCTGGCCACGAAGGAATAACTCCCGCAGGCAAACGGGTCCTTGCTCCAATTGGTGCGCAGGTAGCGGTTCGCTGCCAGCGGGGTTTGCGCGATCGCCGGCAAAGGCAGCATAGAGGCCACGAGGCCCGCTGAAACGGAGGTCAGAAAGGTGCGTCGTTTCAATCTGGAGTCCTCATCAATTTTGATTGGCCAGACCTACATTACGCGAAGGGTATGTGGAGACGCAAATTTTCCCCGACCAGCCGTGATCAAACTTGTCAGCACCAAAGTCTCGTGAAGTCCGCGCCTACGCCGCTGCTTCCAGCCCGTCCGAGCGAAGCTGTTCCAGCGTTTGCTCATAGCTGCCGGGACGACTCAATCCGAAGCCCTGCAAATAGTCACATCCGAGCGTGGTCAGCGCGGCGGCCATGTTTTCATCTTCCACGCCTTCGGCCACGATGCTGGCACCGAAGGATTTGGCCAGGGTGCAAATGGTCTGAACCATTTGACGCGTGTCCTCAGCCGCTTCGACATCCATGACCAGTTCACGCGCGATCTTGATGCGCGATGGGCGCAGCTTCTTGAAGCTGTACAGCGAGGCATGACCGGTGCCGAAATCGTCAATCTCGATATCGAGGCCTTTCAGGGTGAAGTCGGCAACGCGCTTGGTGATGTGTTCCATATGGCGTTCAAAATCGACCGATTCACTGATCTCGAGCGCCAGGCCGGATTCCGGCAGCGTACAGGCGGCGACGCGGTCCAGATAATCCGTATCCATCAAGGACGCGGCTGACACATTGATCGCGACCTTTGGCATCGGAACGCCATTGGCCTTGGCATTCTCGACATCCTCAAGCACACGGGCCAGCACGAACTGGTCGAGTTTCGACGACAGGCCAAGGCGGTAAATATGGTCCATGAACTGACCGGCAGATTGCGTCCCGTGCTCCGGGTGGTCCCAGCGAACCAGCGCTTCCAGCGAATTGATCTTGCGCGTCCTGGCGCAGAATATCGGTTGATAGTGGACCGCGAATTGCGCCTCGGCAAAGGCCGTGTCGAGCTCCTGCGCCACATCCTTTTGCGTCTGCAACTCTTCCAGCAGATCCATCTTGAACAGAACGCACCGGCCGGCGCCGAGACGTTTGGCTCGGTTCAGTGCAATATCGGCGTAAGGCAACAGTTTTTGCGGCGAGCATTCGACCAGGCTGGTCGATGCGATGCCAATGCTCGCTCCGATATGGCATTTGGCGGTTCCGATATCGATCGGTTGTTCAATCAGCTGTTTCAGCGCGCTGGCAAAGGCGTGCAGCTCTTCCTCGGAGGCCTCGGCATTGATCGCAACCAGGAATTCGTCACTGCCAATGCGAGCGACCAGTGACGCGTCCGGCGCGCCTTCGGTCAGGACACGCGCCACATGCTTGAGCACCATGTCCCCACTTTTTTGACCATACGTATCATTGATCAGGCGGAACCCATTCAGATCGATATGGAAGACGCTCAAATGAGGGTCTGGCGCATCGTCTTCTGATTCAAACGCGTTCAGGGCAAGCTTGATCCCGAACCGATTGGCAATGCCGGTCAGTTGATCATGCCGGCGATCGCTTTCGAGCGTTTGCTGCAAGTCCTGCAAGGATCGGTTCTGATCGCGAACTTCTTCATTCGCCTCATGCAAGGCCTCTGAATTCTCTTCCAGCTTCTTGATGAAACGCGTCACCGACAATTGCGCCGGCAGGAAGATCAGCACCGCTTCCAGAAACAGTATGAAGATCGCGGCATAGAGCGACCAGCTTTGAATCGTCTTCAAGCGCTGGATATTATTGCCGGACATCACTTCGATTTCCGCCACGGCCTGATCGAGATCGTTCAACAAGGCGGTCGAGTCGAAGGCCTGCAGGTCGCGATAGGCAGCTGCAGTATCGGCCTTCGGGTCCGCGACCACCAGCGCCATGAGCGAGAATTGCAGGACGCGATCATTCAGTTGCGCTGGCTCCCCATAAAGCTTGCTGAGCTCTGACCGCACGCTTGAATTTTTGCCGAGCCTGGATTGCGTGTCGGAAAACAGCTGGATGGTGTCACTGAGCTCTTCGGCCGTACTTTCATTGTAATCCTCAGCCAATTGCGCGCTGAGAACCAGAATCCGCTGGCTTAGCATGCGCTGGCGCCCACTCGTATTGATCAGTTCAGCATTCTTCGCATTCGCCTCAATCGACCATTGCGGCGCAAAGTGCGAGGTGGTCAACAAGCCAGCAATCAGCAGTAGAGCGATGACATATCGCTTCCAGATGCTCCTCGGATCGCCTGCAAGTAAAAGGGACGCAGACATGCGCACTTCGCTCCACCAAACCAGGAAATACTACTAGCAGTTGAATCTTGATTTATCTTGAACGAATTGAAATTTATTTGATTAACCGAACGAGGATGTCTGTTCAGGTCCGTTGCGCGAGTCTCGCCACCCCAGCCGCCGCGCCGCCATCAAGACGCCAACCCCGAGTCCCGCTTTCACACCAGCACCAGGCAGAAACGGGGCAAATCCCACTTCGATGGCCCGGTCGAACCCAATCTGCCCGGCGAGCCAGCCTGCGCCGAGCGTCAAACAGATCAGATTGCCAATCCCCATGGCGGCAAAAGCCCAGGCCTTGTGGTCTGCATCCCAGCCCCGCGCGACGAGGACTCCGGTCACACCAGCCGCCACTGGAAACGCCCAGAGATAGCCGGCGGTCGCCCCGCTCAGATGTTGGACGCCGCCGCTTCCACCCGAAAAAACTGGCAGCCCCAGAGCGCCTAGTGCGAGCCAGATCAGCACCGTCCCCGCCCCCAGGCGCCAGCCGTATAGTGCCCCAATCGAGGTCACGGCCAGAGTCTGCATCGTGATCGGCACCGACCCGATCGGCACCGCAATATAAGAAGAGACGGTCAAAAGAAGCGCGCCTGTAGCAATCAGGCCCAGCGAGAGAGACAGGGGATTCCGCGCGCGAAATGACTCTTTGGACTCCGTACTGGACATGCTGGTTGCTCCTGCCGTGCATCACCGCCTGTGCCTTAGACGGCGCGCCCGAAGAGGCCAAGCCAGCAATTGGACATCAGGCGCTAGCCGCCTTCTGCGTTGTCCCGCAACAGGCGCGCGCCCGCGGCCATGAAGCCTGTTCCAAACGCCACCCCAGAGGCGACGAGCAATCCCGGCATTGCCAGCACAGAAAGCCCGATCGCAAATACCAGAGCCAGCAGCCAGAGAGCTGCAGCCAGGCGCTGTTGCTTCACCCGGAGCAATTGCACGCCGAGCAGCGCCATAGAGATGACGATCATCCCGGCGCCCAGCTGATAGAAATCGATCCCGAACTTGACCGGATCCGGCCCGATTATGCTGGCAAAGCCCAACATCGCCCCGGCTGCCGCGAATAATCCGATCAGACCGATCGCCGACATGTAGCGTATGTAAAGGGCAAGTGTCGCCACCAGCATCAGGACATCAATCAGCGCATAAAGCGCTTCCAGCCACAGCGTTTCCGGCGTGAAGGGAATAAAGGCCGTGATCACGCGCAAGGCACCACCGGACACGGCCGCCCAGGCGCCGATCAGGAGCAGAGTATTGGGGGAAATTGTCATAAGGTCTCCGAAGCTGTGCGTAACAAGGAACGAATACGCTTCGGACACGTCTGTAATCCCTCAACCAAGGTTGAGGTCAAGGCCGTTTTCCCGGGCCGCCAAACGGTTCGGCAGATCCAATCGAAAACCCGGACAAACGCGGACGCGCTGTCCGGGTTGATACGTTTATGTGAAAGTCTGGGTCGCTTAGAGTTGACCCAGCAGATAATCCGCGCTGGACACTTCGAAGCCGCCGCCCTGCTCGACATTCAGCTCTTTCACGGTGCCGTCTTCGACCAGCATAGAGTAACGCTGCGAGCGCTGGCCCATGCCAAAGCCGCTGCCATCCATTTCCAGACCAAGTGCGGCGGCGAAAGAACCATTGCCATCCGCTAACATGCGGATCTTGCCATCGACACCATTATCCTTGCCCCAGGCGCCCATGACGAAAACGTCATTCACAGAGGTACAGACAATTTCATCAATGCCCTTGGCCGCCAGATCGCCCTGCTTTTCGACAAAGCCTGGCAGATGTTTGGCCGAACAGGTCGGCGTATAGGCACCGGGCACCGCGAACAGGGCCACGGTCTTGCCCGCGAACACATCTGCGGTGCTGACCGGCTCGGGGCCGTTCGCGGTCATTTCCATGAATGTTGATTCCGGAAGTTTATCGCCAACTGCAATGCTCATAACAGGATCTCCTCATTGTTTGTCCCCGATATAGACCCCAAATCCAGCATCGCAATGACAAATCCTTGCCAAATTATTCGGGCAGGTTAGCGTCTTCACTCGTAGAGGAGAAAATTGGTGCAGGACCTGACCGGAAAACTGCTTGTGGCGATGCCAGGCATTGGCGATCCGCGCTTTTCGCGTTCGGTCATTCTGATCTGTGCGCATAGTGATGATTACACGATGGGCCTGGTTCTGAACAAGCCGATTGACGACCTGACCCTGCCTGAATTGCTGACCCAGCTCGGCATCGAACAGAATATTCAATTGCCCGACACCTATGTCCTGAATGGCGGCCCGGTTGGCACCGATCGCGGCTTTGTCGTGCATTCGAATGACTATTTCAGCGATGGCGCAACGGTGGAAGTGGCGGCAGATTTCTCGATGACTGCGACCCGCGATGTGTTGCGCGCCCTGGCCTCGGAAGGCGCGCCGGAACAGGCAACCATGACGCTTGGCTATGCCGGCTGGGGCCCCGGTCAGCTCGAGCATGAATTGTCCGAGCACGCCTGGCTGGTTGCCGATCCGCATGATGAGATCGTGTTCGGCGAGGCGCATTCGAAAAAGTGGGAATTGACGCTTGGCATTCTCGGCATTGATCCCGCTCACCTTCACCAAACAGGCGGTAACGCTTGAGTGAATAGCGTCGGATTTGGTTTGCGCAGGTCGGTTGCTGCGATAGACTGAGCCCATGTTTCGCAATTTGATAAGTCTGCTTGTGGCGCTCCTGGCGCTGAACATGTGGGCCCGGGCGGACACCCCGCGCGGCATGAATGCGGTGGATTTTGTCGAAATGCCGCGCCTGTCTCAGCCGGCGCTGTCCCCGGATGGCCAGATCTTTGCCTGGCTCGAGTCTGAAACCAACTGGACCGAGAACGAGATTATCCGCCACTTGCGGGTGATCGATATTGCCTCTGGGGAGTTGCGCCCAACGCCTGAGTTCAAGGGTCGGACCAGCCGCATCTGGTGGCACCCGAACAGCCAGGGCTATGTCTATCTCGACACGGCGGCCGAGGGGGAAAAGGCGCAAGCCTGGTTCCTTGATCTGGCGACGGGCGACACCAGACAACTCACCACACATGGCGAGTCCGTGCGCCGGGTGATCTGGCACCCGAATGGCAGCGGATTCTTCTTTTCAGCGGCGGAAGTGCAACCCTCCTCGGACACGCAAATGTTCGATG
This sequence comes from Pseudomonadota bacterium, assembly GCA_039188075.1. GTDB lineage: Bacteria > Pseudomonadota > Alphaproteobacteria > Caulobacterales > Hyphomonadaceae > Henriciella. The sequence goes on along the minus strand of JBCCZH010000043.1, from coordinate 6,238 downwards.
CCGGCTGGTTGATCCCGCCTTATGGCGCCCAGGCGGATGCCGAAGTCTGGTGGTATGAATTTGCCAGCGGAGAAACCCAGCGCCTGGTCCATGGCCTCTTTTCGGCGCTCGACGTCTCGGTGTCGCGCTCAGGTCAGCATCTGATCACCAGCCTCGCCCCGGACCATGCGCTCGACTCGCGCCATCTGGCCGATGTTTTTGTCCGCACTCTGGACAATGAGGAGACAAGACGCTGGACGCTGAACCGGTTTGCTGAGCGGACCCCTCGCCTGTCCCCTGACGCGACCCGCCTCGCCTATCTCGCCTCGGTCAATCCGGATGGCGAGCCGTATTACGAAGCGAAGGTCTTCGTCGAAACGCTAAACGGCCGTCGCCAGCGATTGCTTGCCGACCGCGATATGGAAGCCCTCGCCTTCGCCTGGGACGCAACCGGCGATGGCCTGTTCATCCTGGGCAATACCGGCGTCCGGTCCAACCTGTATCACTATGATCTGGGTCGAAAGACCCTCCGCCAGCTGACCGACGGCGATCATGCGATCCAGGATTGGGTCTATGATCCGATTGCGGACACGCATATTGCGCGGTTCGAGACCATGTTCGGTCCCGGCGAGTATCAGATCATGCGTGACGAAAGTGCGGGCTTTGTCCCGCTCACCAACACTTACGCAGAATGGTCCCGCCAGTTCGATCTACCGCGGCAAGACGTGGTCCGGTGGCGCGGTCGGCGCGGGGCCCAGCTCGAAGGGCTGCTGGTCTATCCTCTGGGCTATGAGCCAGGCCAGACCTACCCCCTCGTGACGATCACGCATGGCGGCCCGCGCAATTCGGCCAAATTTGGCAGCTGGAATGTGTCACGCTTTCTGCCTGTCCTCAGCGCGCAAGGCTATCTGGTCTTCCTGCCCAATCATCGCGGCGGCACCGGCTATGGTGATCGCTTCGTCCGCGATATGGTCGGCGGCTATTTCCGCAATGCGCATCATGATGTGATGGACGGCATTGATAAGCTGATCGAAGACGGCCTGGCGGATCCGGACCAATTGATCAAGATGGGCTGGAGCGCCGGCGGCCATATGGTCAACAAGCTGATCACGCATACGGAGCGCTTTGCCGCCGCCTCCTCGGGCGCCGGCGCGGCAGACTGGCTGTCCATGCATGGCGAGAGCGATGTCCGACATGGCCGCGAGACTGTGTTTGGGGGCACCCCCTGGCAACGCGCCGCGCCGCGCCGCCGCTATCGGCAGGACTCACCGTTAAGAGAGGTCTGGAAAGTCACCACACCAACGCTATTCTTCGTCGGCGAAAAGGATGTCCGCGTTCCGCCGACCCAATCCATCCTGATGTATCGCGGGGTCCAGGCGACCGGCACGCCGACGGTGCTCTATCAGGCTGAAGGCGAGCCGCACAATTTCCGCAAGCCCGCCAATCAGCTGTTCAAGATCAATACGGAACTGTCCTGGTTTGCCCGTTTCGCGCGCGGCGAGGCCTATGAACCGGTCCTGCCGGACGCTGCCTTCGCTGCACCAGACGCGATCATGGAAGCCGCGCTTGAGGCCGCCAGTTCACCGTAGAGGTTCCTCGCGCACATCATATGCATAGAACGGATCCTGACGGGATCGAATGACGGCGGGCGCAATCTTGCTGGCAATCCAGATTGGCCCATAGGCCATAAGCCGACTAAGCGGCGTGCGCTTGTGGAACAGTTTCGCATTGCTCCGCGACGCCGCCTGGACCCGGCTGGTGCGGGGCTGCCGCGAGTCGAAATAGGTCGCCAGCGCCGTGTCGAGATCATTCGGGGTTTCTGAACAGAGCTTGGCCAGCAAGAAGCCGTCCTCGATCGCCATGACCGCACCTTGCGCCTGGAACGGCAAAGTCGGATGACAGGCATCGCCGAGCAGAACTGCACGACCGTCCGACCAGCGTTCCAGCGGCGCACGGTCAAACAGCGCCCAGCGATAGTGCGCGTCGGCTTTCTCAATCATATTGGTGACGACCGGATGCCAGCCCTTGAAATCAGCGAGGGCATCTTCCTTACTGCCCTGCTCGGTCCAGGATTCCGACGTCCAGGTATCATCTTCAACAATGCCGACAAAATTGGCGAGCTTGCCGCCACGCAGACGGTAGGTCACCGCGTGGCGCCGGGCGCCGACCCAGACGCAGGCCGTCGGCGGCGGCACCAGATCCCCGAGCTGATCCATCGGCACGACGGCGCGCCAGGCCACGTGCCCGGTAAAATTCGGATGATCCGCTCCGAGCATCTGCGCGCGAATGTTCGAGTGGATGCCATCCGCACCGACCAGTAGATCCGCCTCCAATCGCTCACCGTATTCTAGCTTGGCGACGATTCCTGACGCGGTGTTTTCATAGCCGGTACATGTCGCCCCGAGACGCACGGCATTCGGCTGCCGCTTGGCCAGCGAACGGGTCAGGACCTCAACCAGATCTGCACGATGCAGATGCAGGTATGGCGCGCCCCAGCGTTCGACAATTGCACGCCGCGCCTCGATCTGGAAAATCTGATTGCCGGAGCGGCCGAACCGCATTTCCAGGGCTTCTGGCAGGAAGCCATTCTCGGCGACATCATATTCGAGGCCCAATGCCCGGAAGACTTTCATCCCGTTCGGGCTGATCTGGATCCCGGCCCCGATTTCGCCAAGCTGCGGGGCGCGCTCCAGCACCTCGACCTTCCAGCCATAGGCATGAAACGCGAGTGCGGCGGTCAAGCCACCAATCCCTCCGCCCACGATAATGACCTTTGGCATGTTCCATCCCTCAGACACAGCGCCGTCGCTATCCAAACACCCTAAACAATAGGCGGGAATAAGGAAGTTCCGCATTAACTATAGTATTTTGTTGCAAATTCGAAATAAATTGCCAAGATGAAGGTAACCAAAGCCAGAACGGCTTTACTGGAGCCCGAAGAACTCATGCGCCAAACCTTGGTATCAGGACCGCGTATACTCTCCTTGATTGGAGCGGTCGCCCTCTTATCCGCCCCGGCCCTTGCCCGCGACGTCACCGTCTATGGCGGCGGCAAGAGCAAGACCTATACAAGCCAGGAAACAGACCAGCCTCGCGTGATTGCCTATGGCCAGGAGCGCCAAACGGCGATCGAAAAGCGCGCCAAACGGTTCGCGCTGGAACGCAAGGTGCAGTCAATCATTCAAACCCGCGACAGCGAAGACGCCCGTGAGACATCAGATGCCATGATGCGCGTCATCCTGAGCGGCAATCGCGATGCGCGGCGCCAATATTCTTTTTATTATCCATACCACGTGCGGTCAGCTGATTTCTATGCGCGCCTGGAGCGGAAGCTCGCCGAGCGCAAGGCGGGTGTGCGGGTCTATCGTCAGAGCATTCTCGACAAGAGAAGCGACGCAGACCTGGATCGCGTCGCCGACGCGCTCGACAAACTCGACTAACCCCCCAAGGGGCACTGGGGGAAGCAGAAAGGGCGTCGGTCATATGACCGACGCCCTTTTTTTCTTCGTGGGGGGAATCCGATCCGATTACTCGGCGGCCACGAACTGGTTCATTGTGTTGTGTGCACCGCCGGCTTTCAGGGCCCGGTCGCCAGCAACCATTTCCTTGAACGTGTCGCCGAGATCGGAGCCGACTTCGTGCTGGTGCTTCACAGCCGAGACGCCACGGCGAATTTCCTCGCGCTGGACGTTCTTGACGTAGGCCAGCATCTTCTCTTCGCCGAAATAGCCATTGGACAGTTCGTCCATACCTTTGGCCGTGAGGTGGAAGGTCGGCAGTGTAATCAGGTTGTGGAACACACCGGCACGGGCAGAAATGTCGGTCTGGAAGCTCTGCAGACGCGCATCCGCCTCGATGCCAAGCTCTGTCTCATCCAGTTTGGCAGACATCAGCGTATTGTCCGCTGGATAGTCTGTCTCTGCGATCTTGCCTTCCGCGATCCACTGTTCGCGAACCTGCTTGCGCAGATTGAGCGTCCAGTTGAAGCTTGGCGAGTTATTATAGGTCAGCTTCGCATTCGGCACGACTTCCCGGACTGCGTTGACCATTGAAGCAATCTCATCAACGTTCGGCGTGGCTGTTTCGATCCAGAGCAGATCAGCGCCGCCTTCGGTCAGAGAGCTGATGCAATCTTCGATCACCCGCTCACGGCCAGTATTCTCCTTGAACTTGTAGAGACCGTTCGGCATGCGCAGCGGTCGCACAACCTTGCCATCACGCATCAGCGCAACTTCGCCCTCTTGCAGCGGATTAGCGTCGGTAACCTCTTCGGTCTCAACCCATTTGATGTATTCCGAAGCCAGATCGCCAGGTTCATTGGAGACCGGGATTTTCTGAGTCAGGCCAGCGCCCAGGCTGTCAGTCCGGGCAACGATAACACCCTCATCGACGCCCAGTTCTTCAAACGCCATGCGACAGGCGCGCAGCTTGGTGATGAAGTCTTCGCGTGGAACGGTGACCTTTCCATCCTGGTGACCACACTGTTTTGCGTCAGACACCTGGTTCTCGATCTGCAGGCAGCACGCACCAGCCAGGATCAGTTCCTTGGCGAGTAGGTAAGTCGCATGTTCATTGCCGAAGCCGGCATCGATGTCGGCGATGATTGGCACAACATGGCTTTCAAACGTATCGATCCGATAGATGATCTCATCAATGATCGCCTGATCGGCGCCGGATTCACGGGCCGCTTTCAGCTCCTGGAACAGATCATTCAGACCCACTTCGTCGGCCTGGCGGAGCGATGTGTAGATCTCACGAATGAGGTCGGTCACCGCCGTCTTCTCATGCATAGACTGATCTGGCAGGTGCCCCCATGTGTTGCGCAGACCGGCAACCATCCAGCCTGACAGATAGATGTAAGTGCCCTTGGCGGTGCCGCGCATACGCTTCACAGCCTTGATCTTTTGCTGCGCGTGAAAACCTGACCAGCACCCCAGCGACTGGGTGAACTTGGACGAGTCTTCATCATAGGCAGCCATGTCTTCGCGCATGATGCCAGCCATCGAACGGGCGATGTCGAGATGCGTGTTATAGGTGTTCTGAATCTTCAGCTGCACGACATCTTCAATGGTTAGTCCGGCACGGGTGCGGCCCTCTGGGTAGCGCTTGAGGGTTTCTTCCATCAATTGCTTATAAGTTGGACGTTGGGTCATGATACTATCCTCGATTTGTTCGGGTGTCTGTTTGTGTTGCGGTTTAAGAAAGGTCGTTCAGCACGTCATAGGCGGGCAGAGTCAGGAAATCGGCCAGGGTCTCGCCGGTCGCGGTTGAGACAAAGACCTCCGTGGCTTCCGGATAGCGGCCATCGGCATAGGCATTGTCGCCAAGCGTCGATTTGATCTTGCCGAGCTCGTCTTCGAGCAGGCGATCAAACGCTGCGCGATCGAACACTTCAGCGCCGCCGCTGGCCGTCTGATATTCCGTTCCATGGTGCAACCATTGCCAGAGCTGGCTGCGAGAGATCTCTGCCGTCGCAGCATCTTCCATCAGATTGTGGATCGGCACAGCGCCGCGGCCACGCAGCCAGGCGGCGGTATACTCGATCCCGACGGAAATATTGGTGCGGATACCGGCTTCGGTCACGTCGCCCGTGTGCGGGGTCAGCAGCGAGTCCTCGGTAATGTTCGGGAACTGGCGCTGGCTCAGAACCTGATTGGCCTTGGGCATTTCAGCGTCAAACACTTCCATCGCAACCGGGACCAGATCCGGGTGGGCGACCCAGGTGCCGTCATGGCCCTGTTGTGCTTCACGCTTCTTGTCGGCACGAACCTTGTCAAAAGCCGCGGCATTGGCCGCTTCGTCGCCTTTGACCGGGATCTGCGCCGCCATGCCGCCCATGGCGTGGGCGCGGCGACGGTGACAGGTCTGGATCAGCTTCAGCGAATAGGCTTTCAGGAAGGCCCGGTCCATGCCGACTTGCGCGCGATCCGGCAGCACGAATTCAGCGTGATTGCGCAGCGTCTTGATATAGCTGAAAATATAGTCCCAGCGGCCGCAATTGAGGCCGACAATGTGATTGCGCATCACATACAGGATTTCATCCATCTGGAACGCGGCGGGCAACGTTTCGATCAGGACGGTGGCCTTGATCGTACCGTTTGGAATGCCAAGCGCGGCCTGGGCGAAATTGAAGACATCATTCCACAGGCGCGCTTCCTGATAATTCTCCATTTTCGGGAGGTAATAGAATGGGCCTTTCTGCTGCTCCATCAGCGCCTTGCCATTGTGGAAAATGTGCAGGCCGAAATCGAACAGGCTG
>JBCCZH010000042.1:0-13766 GCA_039188075.1 Pseudomonadota bacterium | reverse complement strand
TCCAATCCGGTGGGATTGGCAGCCGGGTTCGACAAGAATGCAGATGTGCACGGCCCGATGTCTCGGTTCGGATTCGGATTTCTGGAATGTGGAACCGTCACTCCGAAACCACAACCGGGAAATCCGAAGCCGCGCGTCTTCCGGCTGACGGAAGATCAGGGCGTGATCAATCGGCTGGGGTTCAACAATCATGGTCTGGATTATTTCGTCAGACGATTGCGCCGATCTCGTCCGCGGGCGACGTGTCCGGTTGGGGCCAATGTCGGCGCCAACAAAACGAGCAAAGACTTCATTGCGGATTATGAAATCGGCATCGCTGCAGTCTATCCCGTTTGCAACTATGTCACGATCAATGTCTCAAGCCCGAATACGCCCGGGCTGCGCGGCTTGCAGGACAAAGGCGCTCTGCAGGAATTGCTGACACGTTGTGAACGCGCCCAAACCGCGGCGCAATCTGCGTATGAGACAGATCATGGCGACGGTGTCGACGGCTGGAAACCGGTCTTCCTGAAGCTGGCACCCGATCTCGATGAGGCCGCTCTGGCGGATATTATCCAGGTCGTTCGGACCGAAGGCCATTGGCTGTCCGGCCTGATCGTTTCCAATACGACCATTGATCGCCCCGACAGCCTGCGCAGTCCGGGCCAGCGCGAGACTGGCGGCCTGTCTGGCGTACCGCTGATGGAAAAGTCCACTCGGGTCCTCACGGATATCGCATCCGAATTGATGGGCGAGTTCGATTTGATCGGGTGCGGCGGCATTCAGTCGGGCGCCGATGCTTATGCCAAAATACGCGCCGGCGCACATGCCGTGCAGCTATATTCGGCCCTGATCTATCACGGCCCAGGTCTGGTCGCCCGGATCAATGCCGATCTGGCGGCGCGCCTGAAGGCGGATGGCTTCAACTCGGTTGCGGCGGCTGTGGGGGCGGGCCTGCCGTCGCCCGCATGAGACTGGGCAGATACCAGCCAAGCGCCGCAGCGCGGAACACATACATGCCCAGGAACGCGATCCAGACGCCGGCATTGCCGAAGAGCGGGCGCAAGGTCAGGTCCAGCGCGACATAAGCGATCGTCACGAAGATGGCCGCGTTGCGCATGGCGCGGCCCTGTGTGGCGCCGAGGAAGAACCCGTCCAGCTGATAGGCGGCAACGCCCATGACCGGGACCGCAGCGCAGTAGGGCAAATAGGTCAGAGCTGCGTTGCGCGCGTCCGGATCGCTGATGAAGCCTGAGATGATCGCGCCGCCGCCAATCAGGTAGAGCGCGCTGATCACCAGGCCGAAACCGAAGGCCAGTTCTGTCGTCACCCGCATGGCGCGGCGCAGGCGGGTCGGATCGCGCGCGCCATAGGCTTCGCCGACTTCTTTCTCGGCGACGAAGGCGAAGCCATCGAGGACGAAGGCGGCGACCGTGATGAATTGTAGCAGGACCTCATTCCCGGCCAGTTGCGCGGTGCCCATCTGGGCGCCCGAGCGGACGAACCAGGCGAAGGCGAACAGCAAGGCCAGGGTGCGGATCAGGATGTCCCGATTGGCATTGAACAGCGCCAGCAGCGCTGTGCGATCGAACAGGCCGGCTTCCGGTTTCAGACTGCGCCAGACCAGCCCAAGCCCGAATAGAAGCGCCAGCCATTCGGCGATCGCGGTGCCAGCGCCGATCCCGGCCGGGCCCCAGCCGAGGCCGGCCACGAACCAGATGTCGAGCACGATGTTCACCCCGTTCATCACGACCTGCATGGCCAGCAAGGCGCCGGTGCGGCCGGTGCCGAGCAGCCAACCAGTGATCGCATACTGGGTCAGCAGCGCTGGCGCGCCCCAGACCCGCGCGGCGAAATAGCCATCGGCCAGATCGACCACATCCGGCGCGGCCCCGAAGGGCAGGAACACCCCCATCCGCAACAGCGGCGAGAGCGCAAAGATGGCGAGCCCGAACGCCGCGCCGAGCAGCAGGCCGCGCTGCAAGGTGGCGCGCGCTTCGGCTCCATCAGATCGGCCGAGCGCCTGCGCCACCAGGCCCGTCGTCGCCATGCGCAAGAAGCCAAAGCCCCAATAGATGAAGCTGAAGGCGACACTGGCAATCGCCACGGCGGCGAGGTCCGACTTGTCGCCATAAAGGCCCATCACGGCCGTATCGACGACCCCGGTCGCGGCGATCGCGGCCTGGGCCAGCATGACCGGCACAGCGAGGCGCATCACGTGCGATCGGGAGACAGACACCGCAGACATCGCCGCCGCTTAAACCGATACGCCCGGTCTGTCAGCTCCAGCCGCCACAGACCTGCTATGCCGCCTCGCGCACGATGCGGGCAATATCCTCGCCATAGCGGCCCGCTTTCTTCTCGCCGACGCCGGAAATCTGTAACAGCTCGGCGGCATCTGCCGGACGTTCCGTGGCAATCGTGGCCAGCGTCTTGTCATGGAAGATGACATAAGGCGGCACGCCTTTGGCCTTGGCCATCTCGACCCGCCAGTTGCGCAGCAGATCGAACAATTCGCGGTCGCGCGAGGACAGATCGGCAAAGGCCACGCTCGACACTTTGCGACCCCGGCTCCGGGTCCGACGCACCGCTGGATCCGATTTCAGCAACACGTCTTGCTCGCCATTGAACAGCGCCTTGGCCGCCGCATGATCCGGCACGAAGATGAAGGGCCGCATGACCTCGCCGCCCTCGGCCAGCAAACCGGTAAAGAGCAGCTCATCAAAAACGGCATTCCATCCTGATTTTGGCAAGTTCGATCCGATGCCATAGGTGGACTGGCGCGACAGATCCTCATCGAACCTGTCCTTGGCCTGGCCGAGCAGGTGGATGATCAGGCGCCCGCGGCCAATCTTCTGACCACAGCGCAGCACGGCCGACACGGCCATCTGAGCCCAGCGCGTGGCGTCAAAATGATCGCGCGCCTCGGCCAGGCAATTGTCGCAGGTGCCGCACGGTTCCGCATCCGTCTCACCAAAATAGTGCCGCACGGCCTGGCGCCGACAGGCATCGCCATTGAGCAAGGCAAACAATTGCCGCGTCTTGTTGATCTGGACCCGTTTCACCGCCTCTTCGGCGTCGCTATCATAGCTCCACATCAGGCTGCGGCGGAGATCCGCCGGACCGAACAGGGCATAGCCCTCGGCCGGTTCGCCATCGCGACCAGCGCGCCCGACTTCCTGCCAATAGGCTTCAATCGTCTTGGGCGGATCGGCATGGATGACAAAGCGCACATCCGGCTTGTCCACCCCCATCCCGAAGGCCACGGTGGCACACATGACCAGGCCATCCTCGAGCAGGAAGCGCCGCTGGCGCACGGCCCGCTCTTCGGCCTCCAGTCCGGCATGATAGGCGAGCGCGGCAATGCCCTGTTTCTCAAGCGCTTCAGCCAGTTGTTCGGTCCCCTTTCGGGTGGCGGCATAGATGATACCGCTTTCGCCCTTATGGGCCCGAACGAGGCTGACCAGCCGATCGGTCTTGTTGCCGACTTTCGGTTCCGCCCCAAGGATCAGATTGGGGCGATCAAAACTCGCCACATGCACCGCCGGATCCGTCAGATCGAGCTGTTCCAGTATATCCGCGCGGGTCCTGGCATCGGCCGTGGCCGTTACGGCCAGGCGCGGCACACCCGCAAAGGCGGACTTTAACCGCCCCAGCGCGCGATAATCAGGCCGGAAATCATGGCCCCATTGACTGACACAGTGCGCCTCATCCACCGCGATCAGCGAGACACGCAATTTGCTCAGCGCGCTCAACAGGCCGCCCGACAGACCTTCCGGCGAGACATAGAGCATGTCCATCTCGCCATTATGGGCCGCTTTCAGGGCCGCCACGCGATCCTCATGCGGTATCGAGGAATCCAGCCTTTCGGCCCGCACGCCGAGTGCCTTCAGCGCATCGACCTGATCCGCCATCAGGGCGATCAAGGGCGAGATGATCAGCCCGACCCCGTCGCGCAACATGGACGGGATCTGATAACAGAGCGACTTGCCGCCGCCGGTCGGCAGGACAGCGAGCCCGTCCCGGCCAGCCAGGACATCCTCAATCACCTCGGCCTGCAGGCCGCGAAAATCCGTATAGCCATAAACGCGCTGCAGCACAGCGCGCGCCTCATCAAGCGTGTGGAGCGTCTCGGATCCCATCCAGACAAGTGTCATCAGACTCGGACCGGGATTCAAGCGACCAGAACGGGTAAAACGTGGAAAATCTCACCTTCCGGTTTTGCCCAACTCGTTTGGGCAATCCAGCATGGATCTCGGCAAGATAGACCGGGAGCGATAACACCGCTCCCGCACGCGCCACAAGCATGGGTGCTGGACCCCACAGACGAGCTGTGGGGAGCGTTTCACCCACACCGACCTTCAACCAGGCGGCCCCCGCTCGAGCGCCTCGCGGGCCAGGTGATTGAGCCAGCTGAGCAGCGCCTGCCACACCGGGTCGCGCTTTTTCTGGGCCCGCGAGGCGCCGGGCGGCCAGCCGACGCGAAACGGACAGACCCGGCCTGGCCCCTGCTGGCGCCGCGCCGCCGCCCGGGCGAGCCAGCGTGCCATGCGCAGCGTATGCCGCGCGGGGTCGTGCATCACCGCTGTGAGCGCTGCGAGCCGGCCGCGCAGCCGGGCGGGATTGAAGTCTGGCAAAGACAGATCAACCGCCCCGCCCCATCCGGCCCAGTCGCCTGCGTCCGGCGCGAGCGGTCCCCCGGTTTCGGGATAGAGCCAGACACGCGGCAAGGCGCGCTCCGCCTCCTGCAAGCGAAAGCGCGGCGCCGGGGCGGCCCGCCCGGTCACTGGCGCCGGGACGGGGGCCCGGCGGGCCTGCGCGGTTGCGAGGGCCGGCCAGCCTGTCTCCTGGCACGCGTTCAGCACCAGCCAGCGCCGCACGAGGCTTTCCGCCAGGCGGGTCAGATGCTGCCATTTGGTTCGATTGGGCGCGAAGGATGTGAGCCGCGGGACATAGACCTGCAACAGGCTGATCAGGGAACAAATGATCGGCCAGGCACGGTCCAGCGTAGGGCGGTCGTCACGAGACATGACGGGGAGCTTAGACCAGGGGTGAACTGGGTCGGATTGGGGTGGGGAATGGGGGGTAGGTGCTCATTCCAAACACCGGATATTAGCGAGATCGCTTTCACACTAGAAACGCGGGCGCCGAAAGCGTACGCTGTGCCTAACTCTTCCTTCGAAACTTTGGAAATTACTATCTAACTTCTTGAGCGAGTTGGTTGTTCGTTATGATCCCGAACTTCGTCTTCTATTGAGTCAACCAACTCATCCAATTGCCCTTCGGTATAGACCTTTGGGTTGTTGGGGCTAGCAATCAGAGCTTGCATGGCTTTTTTGTACGCTGGTTTTAGGCTAACATTAGCCGGTTCTCCTACAATAAAGTAGGGAACAAAATCTTCTCTTGCTTCCGTTAAATGAAGTAGATGCCCGGACCAGCGCATAGCTTTCTCTTGGATGGAGTCTGCTGACGCTAAATCAAAAGACAGCGGCTGATAGCAATGAAGCTGGCCATTCTTCCAAGTGTGCTCAAATTCTACACTTGTGAGCTTCGATGACACGGTTTTCTTCTCGAGTTGAACCGGGATATTGCGTTCCTGCAACTTCTCGCGAACAGGACGCCACACATCGCCATCTGAACGTTTATAGGATTTATCTTGCTCGTACCATGTGACGAACCTTTTGAAGAGTTTCTCAATTTCCAGTTTTGGATCCTGAGAAATGCCAGAACCAACGTCTCCCCAAACGAAACTGGAGTCGTCAGTGGGGAGTGCTTGCCTCGCTAGTTCATTGGCACTCACCAAACGAGAAAGCATATCACCCTTCTCAACTCGTTTTAACTGAGTAACAGCGCGCTCAATTGAGCGAATCGACTCACGATATGCTGACGGATCGAGGTCAGGGAACAGTTGCCGAAGACGGCCATATTTCGGGCTCAACTTAACACCCAAAAACCCCTCCTCAGCGCAATGAAGCACAATGCCAACATTGACGCGTTCGTCCGCCACGGCATCGTGTCGGTATCGTAAAATCACGTAAGTAAATGCACTCTTCATTGCGATAGCACCCTTGTAAGTTCCGCAATACAGCCGTCGATGTTATCTCTGACGCCTTTTATTCTCTGTATGGCCGAATGCGCTAGTGATAGCGCCTGCCCGCCTCCCCAGTTTTGCGGAATCAACGTTAAAATTGCATCTATTTCTTCATCAGCCAAGTCTGACCAAGCGGTACGGATAGACTCAAAATCTAGATCATCGTGTTTAGAGGCAGGTTCCAAAAGGACATTTTTTTTCGGACTGTTCTTCAGCCATTCCATCCCCCCTGGGTCCCAGGGCGGCGGTGTTGCCATTCCGATGAGCTGATTTCCTGGGAAACACAACTCATGGTCAATTGCTCGAATTTCGGCTCCTTTAACCAACAAATTTGGAGTAGTTCCACCTCTGTCGGAGTTATCTGAGACCGCATCGAAGAACAAAACGGAAAGTCCTAGTTCCAAACGGGTTCCGCTGAGCTTGTCTCCAATAGACCAATTCTGCCATTGATTTCCCGCATGCCGAGTAGCAAATGCTGGCCAGGTGCACCCAGCAAACTCATTTCGAAGACCCAAATCCTGCACTGCCCCTATAAATTTCGGATCAGCATCAACCAAGAATGGTTCACAAATAGGTAAACCGACTAATCCACCGACAATCGAACTGATTAGCTCCTTCGTTACGCTGCTAACCTGCAATTCCCGCCATCCAGCAGGTTTTAATACTGCCTCTAATTCTTCGTCATCTTCGGTCAAAATCGAAACCAACGGCGGCCGGTTACGTCCTGATGTCGATACCCTGTCAAACCTAATCAATTCGGCAGTTCTGATCACTTAATGGCGCCCCGCTGACTAATTGCTGTATCGACATAAGACATTTTAGTAATGTTTGGATCAAGGAAAATTAAAGGTTAATATTCAGGGCCTTTAATTTTCACGAAGATTGAGTTCTCGAATTAGAAACGCCGCTCTGGCACGCCAAGACTGTTTGACGTATTTATAAGCTCAGTGTTCAAAAAGACTCTGCTCATGCCCATATAGATCAGTACTGGCAATATCACTTCGTTATGTAAGGAACTAAATTGTTTGGAGAATTGGCATTTTGGGAAGTTGCGACGCCGTTATTCGCGGTTTTGCTCGGCGCTTTGTTGTCTAGATACTATGATCGCCGTCCGAAAGTGCTGACCTGGATTCTACATGCTGGACAGGTGAACCTAAAAAACCAGGAAGGCGAGAAGCACTCTGTTCGCACCCATGTACTAGTGCTTAGAAATGCAGGAAAGAAACCGGCTGAGAATGTCCGAATTAGTCACAACAACTTGCCTCAGTTCAGCGTTTTTCCATCCATTGAGCATGAAATCATCAGAGATGACGAAGGCGCGGGGGGCATTATTATGATTCCGCGAATGCTTCCCAACGAAACGATAAATATCAACTATCTATACTTTCCACCTGTACACGTCGGTGAAATTCACGCTCAGATTCGACATAACGAGGGATTTGCAACTGACGTCCGAATTGTGCCGAACCGTCAATATCCTGGTTGGGTAAATGCACTTATCGGCGGGCTTATGATCGTCGGGCTTACGACTGCCATTTACTTCGTTTTGCAACTCGGAATTCTAGTATTCGAGTTGGTAGCGTTGGTGCGCTAGAGTCGCACGAAATTTGTAACACTTTTCGCTTCGAGGCCTATCAAATTCTGGTTTTGCTGGCGACGAAGTCCTCTGAATTTCGTCTGCTCGTAAACAGCCCTGAGCCAATCCCTTGACGCCACCCCCTCCCCCACGTCTTACTCCCCCCACACAAACGAATAAAAAAACAGGCAGGGGAACCAAAATGCTGAACACGCTCGCTCGAACATGGGTCTTGGTGGCGCTCTTTGTCGCGATGATGGGGATTGGCTATTCCTTCTCCTTTGTTGAGACCGCGGCGGGCGGGCCGCTGCTGGATCTGATGGGCTCCGGGGCCGATGCGAAAGCGCGGCTGGCCGAGATGAGTGCGGAACAGAAACAGGCGCATTTCTGGGGCACGGCGTTGAACGATACGGCCTATCCGCTGGCGTATGGCGGGCTGTTTGCCGGTCTGGTCTGGCGCTTTGCCGGCCCCTTGCGGCGCTGGCTGGTCCTCCCGGCGCTGGCCGTGATTGTCGTCGATCTGGTGGAGAATACGACCCAGGCCATGGCCCTGATGGGAAATGAGTCGCTGATCGGGCTGAAAGACGTGCTGACGCCGGCCAAGTTTGGCCTGTTCTTTCTCGCCGCCTTCTGTGTCCTGGTCAGTATCGGCCTGGCGATTGCCCGGCGGATGCGCAACGGGTCGGCGGCGGCTTGAGCGGTTTGTGAAGAGGCGCGCGGCGGCGCCTGAATTTGCTTTATCCGGTCTTGGTGGCGGTGCCATCGCCGAGCAGGAAATGTCCCAGCAAGGCGGCGACCGGCTTGTCGCGCTCGCTCTGCCAGGCTTCGGCGCGGACGCTGGCCATGCGGCGGCCGAGCTTGATCACGGTGGCGCGGGCATACAGGTCCTTGGCATGGCCCTGCCGCAAATAGTCGACCGTGATATTGATCGTCCGCGGCGGCCGCTCGACATCGGCGACCAGGAAGAGCTGCGCCATGGCGGTCATTTCCAGGAAGGTGCCAATCGCGCCGCCATGCAGGGCCTTGATGGTGAAATTGCCGATCAGCTTGTCCTGGAAGGGCAGGACGCCAACCATGTCATCGCCCTTGATGTCGCAATGCATGCCCAGGGTCTGGACGATCGGCACCTGTTGCAGGAAGCCTTCCAGCTGCTCGCCGCGGGTCAGGGTCTCGCTCATAGCTGATCGCCTTTCTTGTAGCTGGTGCGCGGCTGGTTGATCGCAAAGGCGCCCTGGGCGGTGGCGATGACCTTGTCGCGGCTCTCATGATAGGCCCAGGCGCGGCAGAAGGCGACGGATTTGGTGACATGATAGCATTCGGCCTCGGCCAGGATATCGCGGCCACTCTCGGCCGGGCGCATATAATCGATGCGCAGGTCGAGCGTCGCGACGAAGCGAAACTCTTTCAGCGATGTGCCACAGGACATGCCGCACAGATTGTCGAGCAAAGTGGTGATGACGCCGCCATGAATGACGCGGGTTTCGGGATCGCCGACCAGATGCTCACGGAAGGGTTGCACGCCCCAGACATGGCCTTTCTCGATCCGGGTGACCTCAAAGCCCATCTCATTGGCCCAGGGCGTCACTTTCATCATATTGGCCATATTGTCCCGCATGAACTGAATGCGGGCGTCGAGATCGTGCATGGGATTGCTCATGACGGCCTCGTAAATTGACGCGGGGTCGGAAATTGACGTCTCATGGGGCCGCTATACCATCTCTGTGACCCAAAGAAACAGATAACCCCACGGGAGGAAAGGTCATGGCATTCGATGCAGGTAGTGTCGGCAAGGCGTGCATAATCGGCGCCGGCTGCAGCGGTTTTACCATGGCCAAGCGGCTGAAAGATTATGGCATCGACTATGACTGTTTCGAGAGTTCGGACGATATTGGCGGCAATTGGTATTACAAGAATCCCAATGGCATGTCGTCCTGCTATCAGAGCCTGCATATCGACACGTCGAAATGGCGCCTCGCCTTTGAGGATTATCCGGTGCCGGAGGACTGGCCGGATTTCCCGCATCACGCGCAATTGCTGCAATACTTCCATGGTTATGTGGATCATTTCGGCCTGCGCGAGACGATCACCTTCAATACAAGCGTCGACAAGGCAACCCGGCGCAAGGATGGCGACTGGGAGGTAACCCTGTCGACCGGCGAGACCCGGACTTATCAATGGCTGTTCGTCGGCAATGGCCATCATTGGGACCCACGCACGCCGGATGAGTATCCGGGACAGGACAGCTTTGCCGGCTATCAGATTCACAGCCACCATTATGAAGACCCGTTCGAGCCCTATGATTTTCGCGGCAAGCGGATCCTCGTCGTCGGCGCCGGCAATTCGGCCATGGATATTTCCTCGGAACTGTCCCAGCGCCCGATTGCAGAGCGCCTGATCATCTCGATGCGCCGCGGCGTCTGGGTGATGCCGAAATATCTTGGCGGACAACCGGCGGACAAGGCGGTCCTGCCCGGCTGGATGCCAGCCAAAATCGGCCGGGCGCTGGCCCGGGCCAAGATCAAGAAAGAGATTGGCAATCCCGAAGATTATGGCCTGCCAAAGCCGGACCATGAGCCACTGGATGCGCACCCCTCGGTCTCCGGCGAGTTCCTGACCCGAGTCGGCTGCGGCGACATTGCCCCCAGAGGCGCGATTGAACGGTTTGAATCCAATGCCGTCATCTTCACAGATGGCGCGCGTGAGAAGATTGATGCGATCGTCTGGGCGACCGGGTACAATGTCACTTTCCCCTTCTTTGACGATCCGGAGCTGACCCCGAAAGAGAACCGCTTCCCGCTGTTCAAGCGGATGGTGAAGCCTGGCTATGAGAACCTGTTCTTCCTGGCGCTGGCGCAACCGCTGCCGACGCTGGTCAATTTCGCGGAACAGCAATCAAAGCTGCTCGCCGCGCTTGTCGCTGGTGAATATGCTCTGCCAAGTGGGGATGAGATGGACCGCATCACCGCCGCCGATGAGAAGACCCATATGGGCCATTTCTATCAGGCGGCGCGGCACACGATGCAGCTCGATTTCAACACTTATGTAAGAGACCTGATGCAAGAATTGGAAAAGGGCCGAAAGCGGGCGCGCGTTTCTGCGTGAGCCTATGGAGACAAGGGAATGAGAACATGGATTGCGGGGCTGGCAATTGCAGGCCTTTGTGCGTGTTCGTCACGCCCGCCGCCAACCGTGTCCTATCCGCAAGGCTCTGTCTCGGCTCAGCCGCAAGGCTCGCGCGCGGCGCAAGGGCCGTTTCAGCCGGACTATTATCTTTATGCCTGCACCCCGTCCTTTGCCAATCGGCCTGAGACCGATCGCAATGGCCGGGTTCTGACCTATGATGCGCTGATCGTCGTCAACGGCATCCTGCTGGCAACGGCGCCGGTCAATGGCGCCTGCATGACGTCCGGATTCGGTCCGCGCTATGGCCGGCCGCACAAGGGCATTGATCTGCAATCGAAACCGGCCAGTACGGTCTATTCCGCGGCGCCGGGGCGGGTCCTGGAAGTCAGCCAGCAAACCGGGTTTGGCAATCAGGTCCTGATCGATCATGGCAATGGCGTTTATACCCGCTATGCCCACCTGGCGAATTTCACGCGCGGTCTGGCGCCGGGCCAGGAGATTGGCTTTGGCCAGCCGCTCGGCCTGATGGGCAAGACCGGGAACGCGACCGCCATTCATATCCATTACGAAATCCTGACCGGCAATTATAACACCTCGCGCAAGTCCTGGGGCCTGACCGCCAATAACCCGCTAGACTTTCCCCGCTGGAGTGGTTTGGATGGGATGAGTTGAGCCTGGGGGTGGTAAAAATGCGAGCTCTTACAAGTATCGGATTTGCTGCTCTGATTGGAGCCTGCAGTCCGCAGCCTGCGTCAGAGACCACCAGTCCAGCAGACTCAGCGCGCACCCTCGAGACCGCAGCCGAGCAAAGTAGAAGCGGTACGGTTGGAATCGCCATGGCGCGGTCCAACCGATGCGAAATCATGACCGCTTCGGATATCATCGAAGGTCTTCATGAGGTAAATGACACGACGCCAAATGCGACTTGGCAGTCTTGGCTCGATGCGCCGAAAACGCGCTTCGGAGCGCTTTCAGCGCTTATAGGCAAATGCTACAAGGCGACTCCCACCGGCGAGTCGGCCGAGCAGACTACCGACATTCAGCACTGGACCCTGGGTCTTGGTGGCGCGGCAATCGTGATCGAGCACGCATTGGAAGATGGATCATATGGCGGCATATCTTATGTTTATCCGACCCCGGAGTCTGACCAGTTCACCTATGTTTACATCACCAATGCAGGCTTTCACACACAGGGTACAGTTGTGGTCAATGATGATCAGTCATTCACCGCAAGCGAAACCGTGAGCGGCCATCCATCAATTACCGAAGTCCGGAGCTTAAGCCGTTTTGATGAATCGGGCTTGGTTTCGATGAGTTCTGAATTCTTGGATGATGGCACATGGACACCCGGCCCGGCATTCACACATGAAGTCACGACCGAGCCATTCCCTATCCTGAATTCGCCTAGCGCAACATCCGAAGACTAATGCTCGCTTTTCTTGATCCCAACACGCTGGCGCGAACCTATCGCGATCCGATTGCCTGGGTCATCCTGGCAGTTGACCTGTTTCCGGTCTGGGCGGTGCTGACCATGGGCTGGGGCGCGGCGCCGCTGGTCCTCCTCTACTGGCTCGAAAACCTCATTCTCGGCGCCGTGGCACTGGCGAAAATGATTGCGACCAGCGTCAAGCAACACCCGATCGGATTGATCGGGATGCTGTTTCTCGGGCCGTTCTTTGTTGTTCATTATGGCATGTTCTGTTTCGTGCATGGCATCTTTGTCCACGAATTCGCGACCATGAATACCGAGGCCAATCTCGGCTTTCCGTCGCCAGTCGGCCTGATCGAGGCAGCCCTGCAATCGGCCCCAAACATGACCACATTCGTGCTCGTCATCATCGCTTTGCAAATCTTCCTGTTCGCCCAGGACTTCATCCTGGGCGGAGAGTATCGCCGGACCACGATCGACACGGAAATGAAGGCGCCTTATGGCCGGATCATTGTCCTTCATATCGGGATATTTGCAGGCGCCTTCGCCATGGCGGCGATTGGGGAGCCCATGTGGGGGATTCTCGGTCTGATCCTGCTCCGGGCCCTCTGGGGGGTCTTCCTCAGCGTGCGCCGCCGACTGCGCCTTGACGATGCACTGCAACTTAAAAGTTGACGATCCGTCACGATTTAAGGCAGTTTAAACAAGAGTGTGGGATAAGAGAGTCGATGACAATCACAATTGAACCTGAAATCCGGATGGGCAAGCGAGCACGGGCCAAAGAAGCCAATCGCCGCGCCATTCTGGATGCCGCGCGCATCGTGTTCGCGCGGATTGGCTATGAAGCCACCAATATTCGCGACATCATTCGCGAAACCGATCTGGCCAGCGGCACCTTCTATAATTACTTCAAGTCGAAGGAAGAAGTGTTCGAAGCCATCGCGACCGACAGCGTCCTGCGCTTTCGCCCGCTGCTTCAAAAAGTCCGTGAGGAAGCCACCGACCTCGAATCCTACCTCTACGCCGCCTATGGCGCCTATTTCAATTTCCTCTCAGAAGAGAATGGCGAGGCTATCGAGGAAGGCATGCCGCACATGAGCCTGATCGGCGTGCGTGTCGACACGCCGGAAATGCAGACCGTGTCAGACGAAATTTGCGCTGACCTCGAAATCGTTATGGACAAGATCGGTCTCGGCCACCTCGATTGCGATTATATCACTGCCGCCGCGATCGGGATGGCGCGCGAAATGGGCGATCATATGCTGAAACGCCGTCCGGTTGACCCGAAGGCAGCAACCGATCTGGCCGCAAAAGTCATGCTGGCCGGGATCGAAGCGCTTGCCAAATCTGACGGCTAGGTCAGATTAACCCCAGACCAAAAAAGATCTGGGAGGGCCGCACTCATGAGTCTGCAGGCAACAATTGCAAAACTGCTGCTGAAATTGCCAGCCAGCTGGAAAATCAAGATGGCGGGCGGCCAGCCCGTTGAACTGGGCGGGCGCACGCTCGACCCGAACCTGCAATTCATTGCCCATGGCGCCGCGAAGCAGCCGCCAATGTCGTCTCTG
>JBCCZH010000041.1:0-13821 GCA_039188075.1 Pseudomonadota bacterium | reverse complement strand
CCTGGCGCAAGTCTTCAAAGAAGGCACCCGCCTTCGCGAAGAAGAGAAAATGACAATTTAGGAGGGCCATACGATGTCTATTCGAGTGACCCTTGATCGGGTTTTGTTGGAAAAAAGAATGTCACTGACCGAGCTGTCCGAACGTGTCGGTGTGACCCTTGCCAACCTGTCCATTCTGAAAACGGGCAAAGCCAAGGCGGTGCGCTTCTCGACGCTGGAAGCCTTGTGTCGGGAACTGGATTGCCAGCCCGGCGACATCCTCGTCTTCGAGGATGGCCAATCGAACGAGAAAAGCGAAGCGGCCTAGCTGAGCTGTTCCGCCAGCAGGCCCATGGCGGCCTCGGCAAACAGATACATATTTTCCTTGCGATCCGTCAGCCCGGTCTCGACCGTGCGCGACACCTCAATCCCGTCACCGACCAGGCCAGCGCAGACATGTCCGGCCGCATCGCCATAGCCATTTCCGCTCGGCCCCGCCGCGCCGGTTTCGCTGAGGCCCCAGTCGGCCCGCATTTTGTCGCGAATGATACCGGCCATGATCCGTGCATAAGGCTCGGTCGCGGAGCGATGGCCTTGCAAGTCTTCCTTGCTCAGCCCCATCAGACCCTTGAACGCCGCCGGCGTGTAAACAATGCCCGCGCCGCGATAGAAGCGCGAGGCGCCGGGCACGGTCAGCAAGGCGGCTGAGATCAGACCGCCAGATGAGGACTCCCAGATCGCGACTTTCTCGCCGCGCGACAGAAGCTGAGCGCCAATCTCTTCAGCCAGAGGCAGCAAACGGTCCATGCCTTAGCCCAGCGCCGCTTTCTGGGCCGCGAACAATTCATTGCAGCCTTTCTCCGCCAGCGCCATCATTGTGTCGACTTCGGTCCGCGTCATTGGGCGTTCTTCGCCGGTGCCTTGCAGCTCGATAATGCCGCCATCGGAGCTCATGACGACATTCATGTCGGCCTGGCCTGCACTGTCTTCCGGATAGTCGAGGTCCAGCACGGGCACGTCCTTGTACACGCCGACTGAAATTGCTGCGGCCTGTTTCAGGATCGGGTCGCGCGTGATGACGCCTTCATCCTTGAGATAGCGACAGGCCAAAGCCAGGGCGACAAAGCCGCCGGTGATGGATGCGGTGCGGGTGCCGCCATCGGCCTGGATGACGTCGCAATCAATGGTGATCTGGTTTTCGCCCAGCGCTTCCAGATCAACAACTGAGCGCAAGCTGCGCCCGATCAGGCGCTGGATTTCCTGGGTCCGGCCAGACTGTTTGCCAGCGGCGGCTTCTCGACGGCCGCGCGTATGGGTGGCGCGGGGCAGCATGCCATATTCGCCCGTCACCCAGCCGCTGCCTGTGCCGCGCATCCAGCCTGGCACCTTGTCGGTCCAGCTGGCGGTGCACAGAACATGTGTGTGCCCGAACTTGGCGAGGCAGGAGCCTTCCGCATAGCGCGTGACGCCAGTTTCCAGGACCACATCGCGGAGCTGGTCCGCTGTCCGGCCTGAGGGGCGAGCGAAATCTGTCATGTCTTAAAGTCTTTCATAGCTTGAGCTGCAGGGCGCAAATTGCGGGTTTTGCCACTTGTGTCTAGGCTCCCACCTGAAACCAGGGGGACAGGCGTGGACGTACAGGAGATGAAAGCCCGCGCCGAACGCTCCAAAAGGCCGCGACGCAGCTTTGGCTATGAAGTGGCAAGGGTCCTGTTCTATGGCCTCTATCGACTGATGGGCTGGCGGGTGCTGGGCGAGGCGCCGCCGGATCGGAAAATGGTCATCATTGCCGCGCCGCATGAAACCAATTGGGACCTGACTCAAATGCTCGGGATTGCCTTCTATTATCGCATACCGGTGCGGTGGATGGGCAAGAAGAGTCTCGGCGAAGGTCCGTTTGGCTGGCTGATGCGCTGGTGGGGTCTGTTGCCTGTGGACCGCAAGGGCTCAACCAATCTGGTTGAGCAAGTCGCCGCAGCGTATGACGCAGCGGATGAAATGGCGCTCGTCATCGCACCGGAAGGCACGCGGGCCGATGTCAAAGCCTGGAAGACCGGATTCTACAATATCGCTTCGGCGGCGAAGGTGCCCGTGGCGCTTGGCTTTATCGACTATGCCAACAAGTTTGGCGGGCTGGATGGAACACTGGTGCCGAGCGGCGACTATGAAGCGGATATGGAGACGGTGGCGACCTTCTATGCGAAGCGTGTGTCCCGGTTCAATCATCCTCTGACCGGGGAGAGCCTGGCGGGGGATCCGGATCCGTAGGCAGGCAATAAAACGGGTTTGATCTCGCTACAGATCAAGTTGCGTTTTTGTAAGTTTCTGAGGCGCTCGGTGATTGTCCGCTTTCGGCGTCAAAGCGGACGTTAGCTCAATCCTTTCGCCGCTCATCCCGGGCTTGACCCGGGATCTGGTGCCGCAAGTTCCGTCCAAGATTGCCAGAGATCCCGGCCTGCGCCGGGATGAGCGGATAAATCAATACTGTCTTATGTCTCCTCCTGACCCAATGCAGACGAAAAAAACCAATCGCAGAGCGCCGCCTCACCCCGACTCTTCCACCGCATCCACGTCCTCGAAATACGCCTTCAAATCGCGCTTGATTTCCGGCGCCAGAATATACAGCCCGATCAGGTTCGGGATCGCCATGACAAAGATCAGGGCATCCGCGAAATCGAGAATGGCTTCCAGTTTCACCGCCGCGCCAATCACGATGAAGACGCAGAAAATCATGCTGAACACAAACTCCTTGCGGCGGCCTTCGCCGAACACATAGGTCCAGGCCTTGGTGCCATAATAGGCCCAGGCCAGCATGGTTGAGAAGGCAAACAGAACTGCTGCAATGGAGAGCGGCACCGGCGACCAGGAAATCTTGCTCTCAAACGCCGCCGAGGTCAGCTCAATGCCTTGCAGATTGTCCGACATGAAGGTTTCCGGCGGGAAGGATGTGATGATGACCAGACCCGTCAGCGTACAGATGACCACAGTATCGATGAAGGGCTCGAGCAGTCCGACAAAGCCTTCGCTGATCGGCTTGTCCGTGGTCACCGCCGAATGCGCAATCGCGGCGGAGCCAATGCCCGCTTCGTTTGAGAAAGCGGCGCGTTGAAAGCCGATAATCATGATCCCGAGCACACCCCCCGCGGCGCCGGACGGGCTGAACGCCCCGGTGAAGATTGAGGCGATCGCCGCTGGCAGATTGGCGGCATTCAGGGCAATCACGGCGAGTGCGCCAATCACGTAAATCACGACCATGAACGGCACCAGCCGCGAGGTCACCCGCGCGATCGACTTGATGCCGCCCACAATGATCAGGGCGACGAGCAAAGCGAGGCCGATCCCGACCAGCCAGCCAAAGCCTTGTAGCGGGCCCGTCTCGCCGCCGGTCACTTCCAGCAATTGGACATAGGCCTGGTTCGACTGGAACATGTTGCCGATCCCGAGACAGCCTATGATGATGCTGATCGCGTAGAATACACCGAGAAACTTGCCGAGGCCCGGCCAGCCGCGGCCTGCAAGGCCGGCGCTGAGATAATACATCGGACCGCCGGAGACCGTGCCGTCCGCATTGACCTTCCGATACTTCACGCCAAGCGTACATTCGACGAATTTGGTGGTCATTCCGACCAGGCCCGCAACGATCACCCAGAAAATCGCGCCGGGCCCGCCAATCGATACAGTGATCGCCACGGCGGCAATATTGCCGATCCCGACGGTGCCGGACACCGCCGCGGTCAGGGCCTGAAAGTGGGTGATCTCGCCTTCGCTGTCCGGTTTGGCATATTTGCCGCGCACCACATCCACCGCGTGACCAAAGCCGCGCAGATTGATGAAGCCGAGATAGACCGTGAAGAAACAGGCGCCAAAGATCAGCCAGCAAACAATCAGAGGAATGTCAGAACCACCAATCGGAACCGTGTAAAAGATGAAGCTCGAAACAGCGTCCGTGACCGGTTGGACAAATTCATTGATGACCTGGTCCAGGCTTTGAGTGGCTGACATCACAATCCCTTTTCTAAGCTGCGATCTAGCGCAACCCTGTTAAAGCTCAAGTCGAGGTGAGGCTCAGTCTTCGCTGAACAACCCGCCTTGCAATCCGTCCTGCGGCGCTGGCAGGCCCAGCCGTTTATAAGCGAGCGGCGCTGCCACGCGCCCGCGTGGAGTGCGGGCGACATAGCCCTTTTGCATCAGATAAGGCTCGATCACATCCTCGACCGCGTCGCGAGCTTCGGACAAGGCGGCGGCGAGCGTGTCGGCGCCCACCGGGCCGCCTGCATAGGTTTTGACCAGGGCATCCAGATACCGCCGGTCCAGGGCATCGAGGCCATCATCATCAATCTGCAGACGGGCCAGCGCGCTGGCTGCCGCCGCGCGATCAATCTGGTTGCCATCGGCTTCCGCGAAATCGCGCACCCGGCGCAGCAGTCGCAAGGCTATACGCGGCGTGCCGCGCGCCCGTTTGGCGATTTCGACCGCGCCGTCCTCGGTGATCGGTGCGCTGAGTTTCCGGGCCGCCGCCATGACAATCGTGGACAGCGTCTCCGGCGTGTAGAAGTCGAGCCGCAACGGAATGCCGAACCGGTCCCGCAAGGGTGTTGCCAGGAGGCCTGCGCGAGTCGTGGCGCCGACCAGGGTAAAGGGGCTGAGGTCCAGCCGCACCGACCGCGCGGCCGGGCCTTCGCCGATCACGATGTCGACCGCATAATCTTCCATGGCCGGATAGAGCACTTCTTCCACGGCGGGCGGCAGGCGATGGATCTCATCGATGAAGAGCACATCATTGGCTTCAAGATTGGTCAGGATGGCGACCAGATCGCCTGCCTTGGCAATGACCGGGCCGGATGTCGCGCGAAAGCCGACGCCGAGCTCCTTGGACAGGATTTGCGCCAGCGTCGTCTTGCCGAGCCCCGGCGGACCGAACAGGAGCGTATGGTCGAGCGCCTCACCGCGCCGGCGAGCGGCCTCGACATAGACGCGGAGATTGGCTTTCAACTCATCCTGGCCGACATAATCGTCAAAGCTTTGCGGCCGCAGCGCCCGGTCAAGCGCTTCGCCAGCCTGCATTTCCGGATCCGTCAGAGTGCCGTCCCTCATGCCGGGCTCAGTTCTTTAAGCGCTGCCTTGATCAGGGCGCCAGTATCGGCTTCCGGGGCCTCTCGGGCGCCTGCAGCGACGGCGCGGGCGGCTTCCGATTGCGAATAGCCAAGATTGATCAGGGCGGACACAGCCTCGCCTCGGGCGCCCGACTTCAACTCGGACGCGGCCGCGACGCTGCCCGTTGGATCCGCGACGAATTTGCCAAACCGGCCCATAGGTGGCGGCTTGCCAGACAGTTCGCCAATGATCCGCTCGGCGAGCTTCTTGCCGACGCCTTTGGCGCGCGTAATCGTGGCAGCATCGCCCAGCGCCAGCGCGTCCATCAATTCCGAGGCGCTGATCGCATCCATGATCGCCATGGCCGACTTGCCGGCAACGCCAGGCACGTCCTGCAAGCGGACAAACCAGGCGCGTTCTTCGTCGCTGTGAAAGGCGAACAGGGTGATCGAATTCTCGGTCACGCGCGTTTCGATGAAAATCTCGGCTTCAGCGCCCACCGTCAGGCGAGACAGCAGACGCGTGCCCGCCAGCGCGACATAGCCGACGCCATTGACGTCAATCATCACCGAATCTGTGCCCAAAGCCGCGACTGTGCCGCGCAATCGACCGATAATCATGCAGCGGCTCCCTTTAGCTGTTTGGGGGGCAGATTGTGCGCCGTGCAAATCGCGCAGGCGAGGGCGTCGGCAGCATCCGCTTTCATGTCCCCGGCGCGCGGCAGGAGGCGTGCAATCATGAACTGGATCTGGTCCTTGTCGGCCTTGCCGGTGCCGACAATGGCGCGCTTGATCGCGGTCGGCGCGAATTCGGAAACTTCCAGTCCGTGAAAGGAAAGTGAAGTCATGGCCGCGCCGCGGGCCTGGCCCAGTTTAAGTGCCGATCGGGGATTGGCGTTGACGATTGTTTCCTCGCAGCCGCTATGATCGGGATTATAGGTCTTCACCAATTCCCCAATGGCATAGAAAATACCGGCCAGACGATCTGCCATAGGCAAGTCCGGATCAATATTGATGACCCCATGGCCAACATGGCGCAAGCGCGAGCCGACAAGATCGATCACGCCCCAGCCCGTATGCCGCAAACCGGGATCAATCCCGAGAATCCGAATCGCTTCACTCATACGATCTGTATTAGCGCGTATGGTTAAGAACGTCTTGTTGTTTTCGCGGTTTGTTCACGGCAGCGATCAAGCGCACGCGACTAGGTTCGCATGCGGACCGGGTCGTTCAGCAAACGACCGCCAGACCGGGGGCCATCCAGGCGCGTGATCCAGGTCGGGTGTTTGAACTCCCTGGCGAACCAGGGATGTTCGACATCATTGAAGATGGAAAGCAGCCATTCAATCGCGGCGATGCCCGCCTCATTGCGACGGACCCGTTCGGTATAAGTGATCCAGAACTGGATCGGGGCCAGTGATGGCAGCTGCAGCGGCACCAGACTGGTATCAAGTTTCGCAACATAGCTTGGCATGACCGCGACGCCGCCATGATTTTCACACAGTGTCATCAGCGCAGTCGAGGAATTGGTGATGGTCGAATAATCGATGAAGTCTTTCAACTCGCGAATATTCTTGGACCAGCGTTCAACCTGATGGACATAGTCCGTATGCGTCAGCAGCTTGTGGCCCTGAAACTCGAATATGCTCTTTGGCTCGCCATGCTTGGCGAGATATTGTTCTGAGGCGAAGCCCATATAGTGCAACGTGCCGAGCGGTTGGGAGATGATCTCTGGGTGCGAAGGCTTCTCGAAAACGATGGCCAGGTCGGCTTCGCGATGCGCCACCTCTTCCGTCGCGATCCCGATTTCCAGATCGATCTGAATGTTCGGCAATTTTGTCTGAAAGGCCGGCAAGTGGCGCGCAATCCAATAGGCGCCGAGACCGTCACTCGCCTTGATCTTGATCGCGCCAGCAATCGTGCTGTCAGACTCGGCGACCTGATCGCTGACCGTATCGATCAGGCCCTGCATCTGTCCGACCAGGTCCATCAGGCGTTTTCCGGCTGCCGTGAGTTCGACACCGCGCTTTGAGCGTTGAAACAATTTCGTGCCAAGCTCGCGTTCGAGATCATTAATTCGGCGGCTGACGGTCGGGGTGGATTCGCCCAGCGTTCGGGCGGCGGCAGTCATGCTGTGGGCTTCTGCAACCAGGCGAAACACGCGCAACCGGTCCCAATTGAAACGCTCAGACAACAAAACGACACCCTCCCTTGTGTTATTTGTTAAAAATAGGTTTCGCGCACAGTTACCATATAATCCAGTCAAGAACTGTATTTTTGTTCGATACAGTTACATCGAGCAATTCTCTTAAACTTTTTGATACGCCTATCTGCTTATTGCAATCTCATAAAATATGAGTGGTGCGATGAAAAAACGGGTGAGCGATGCAGACAAGCTGGATCGCATTCTTGCAATCATGAAATTGCTTCAAAGTCATCTCGAAGACGCAGACTTTGAGATAACCGAGTTTGAAGAAGTCGAGATCTTTCTCGATCTGGCGCTGACTGCGGGTGAACGCCTGAAGGCGCCTGAAGGCTCAGGCGCCAGTAAGGACATTGTTGGTTAGGCGCGCGTCCTAGCTGGCTGACTTGCCGAGACCAATCTTTTTGGCGAAGTCAGACCGGCGACGCGCATATTCGGGTGCCACCATGGGGTAATCCGCTGGCAGGCCCCAACGTTTGCGATACTCTTCCGGCGTCAGATTGTACCGGGTCCGCAAATAGCGTTTCAGCATTTTCAACTTGGCACCATCTTCAAGGCAGATGATGTGGTGATCCGTCACTGACTTCTTGATCGGCACAGCAGGTTCCGGGCGTTCGGCTTCAGAGCCCTCGACAGAAAGCTCGCCGAGCTTCTGGTGAACCGTGGTCAGCAGATCTGGCAGGTCTGACGCGCTGATCGCATTATTGCTGACATAGGCAGCAACGATTTCGGCGGCCTGCGTCAGTAAGTCTAATTTCGAAATATCTGTGTTTGTGTCCGTACTCATATCTTCGGGGTAGAAAGTAGAGTTGTGCTTTGTCTAATGTTTAACTGCTATTCGGCTTTGGATTTCAGATTTTTTATATCCGAAGACGTTGGCGTTTCAGTCCAGTGTCAAGGAATACATAATTATAAGTAGGAGATAACGGCGAACGCCAAAGATTTCCAGTCAGGTTGGGAATTCTGAGACGTTTTACTTGGTCCAGTTCGCTGTACGTCTCTCCAAAAACGCCGCGATCGCTTCTTTATAGTCAGACTGTTTTACCATCGCATCCAATAAGTCATTGGCTTCGCGCACGGACGCACCAACATCGCGGTGGAAATCGACATAGGTCTGGCGTTTCGACTGATAGGCCGCTTCAGGCGAAACGCGGGTGATCAAATCCAGGGCATAGGTCCGAACGGTGTCGATCAGGTCGGCGGGCGGCACCAGTTGATGGATCAGACCCATGGTGTGTGCTTCATCGGTCAGGAATTTGCGACTCGATACGAGTAACTCCATGGCCCGTGACCCTCCAATCAGGCGCGGCAGTAACCAGGACAGACCGTATTCGGCCGGCAAGTTAAGCGGACCGTGCGCGGTGGTCAGTTTGGCGCCCGGAACCGCAAACCGAATATCGGCATAGCAAGCGAGCACCAGCCCAACGCCTGCGGCAGCGCCATTGATCGCAGCTATGACCGGCTTTCTCAAAGCGAAGTGATATGAAAAATCTTCGCGAAAGGGTTCAAAGTCGGTCTCACCCGGCATGGCCAGATCCGGCGCTGTGCCGGCATCATAGGATCCGGACTTGGAATGCCCATCCAGTGCCTGGGAATCACCGCCGACACAGAACCGCTCGCCGCTGCCGGTCACCACAATGACCCGCACCTCGTCGGATTGATCCGCCTGCTGCAGCAAATGACGATATTCTGTATGCATCCGCCCGGTCCAGGCATTGCCGCGATGCGGTCGGTTCAAACAGATCGTGGCAATCTGGTCCGTGACATCATAGGTAGTGGCTTTCAGGTCCATGATAGCGCTTACTTAAAGGTCAGACCTTCAAACTGGCCTGAGTCGCGCCAGGCCGCGATATGCGCGAAGAAGGCGCGCGCGCCCGCCGGATGGCCAAGGCCATGGCGGTTTTTCTCGGTCACGCCTTCGCCCTCATTATTGTAGTATCCGGGCGTGCATTCCGTATTGCCGATCATCATGCCCGCGCCGCTCAGCACCATCTCGACCCAGGCATCCTGGGCCGCTTTGGTCGGTTCGACCTGGGCCGCATTTTCAGCCTCGGCATGCGCGACGACCGTGCTGATCGTATTGGCATGGTCGACAATATTGTGCGGCACGTTTGAGATCAGCAAGGCGGCTTGATTGGGTTGCACGATAAAGGCATTGGGAAAGCCATGGACATGCAGGCCATGCAAGGTGCGCATGCCGTTTTCCCAGGCCTGCGACAAGGCAACGCCATCGCGCCCGACCGGGTCGAAGCCGGAGCGTTCGGTATAGTCAGACCCGACTTCGAACCCTGACGCATAGACGATGCAATCGACTTCGAACTCTTCACCATTGGCGACGACGCCGCGTTCGGTGATCCGCTCGACCCCTTTGCCATCCGTGTGGACCAGATGCGTCCCAGGCGTGTTGAAGGCTTGCAGATATTCATCATGGAAGCAGGGGCGTTTGCACAATTGGCGATACCAGGCTTTCAGGTTTTCTGCTGTGTCCGGATCATCGACCACTTCATTGCAGCGTTCGCGGATTTCCTGCATCTTCTCGAAGTCAGCGTCTTCGAACGCTTCCAGCATCGTTTCCGGCGTCCATTTGGTGGGCGGCAATTCCTGCACCTTGGCGCGGATGCGCCGGGACAATTCGGTCCAGCCATCCATGACATAGTCTTCCTGGGGAAAGCCCTGAGACTGGTTGTCGACAAAATTCTCGTACCAGCGTTGCTGCCAGCCCGGGGTTGCAATCGAGTCGAACCAGTCGCGATCAATCGGCGTGTTGTTGCGCACATCAATCGACGAGGGCGTGCGCTGGAACACGTACAGCTCCTTGGCCGCGCGGGCGAGGTGGGGGACGCATTGCACGGCCGTCGCACCGGTACCGATTATGGCGACGCGCTTGTCGGCCAGCTTGTCCATCGGCGCGCCGTCCGGCGTGCCGCCAGTATAGGCATAGTCCCAGCGACTGGTATGGAAGGCCTTGCCCTTGAACGTCTCTATGCCTTCAATGCCTGGCAGCTTGGCGACGTGAAGCGGACCCGTGCCCATGCCGACATATTTGGCTGTGAACGCATCCCCGCGCGACGTCTTGATCAGCCAGCGCATTGTGTCCTCCTGCCATTCCACAGCCGTCACTTCGGTATGGAAAAGCGCATCTTCATAGAGATCGAATTGCTGACCAATGCGGCCGCAATGATCGCGGATTTCAGGCGCATGGACATATTTCTCGGTCGGCATATGACCGGTCTCTTCAAGCAGGGGCAAATAGATCATCGAAGCTGTATCGCATTGCGCGCCGGGATAGCGGTTCCAGTACCAGGTGCCGCCAAAGTCGCCGCCTTTTTCAATGATCCGGACGCTGTCTATTCCGGCCTGCTTCAGTCGTGCCCCGACGACCAGTCCCGCAAAGCCACCACCAATAAAGGCGAAGGTGACGTGATCCGTCACGGGATCGCGCGGTTCTTGCGCGATGTAAGGATCCGTCGCGAGATCGTCGAACTTGCCTTCCAGGCGGACGTATTGCGCATTGCCATCGGCCCGCAGACGTTTGTCGCGTTCCTCGGCATATTTTTTCTTCAGCGCGGTTTTGTCGAGTGTCTTGGCCGTCATTGGAATCTCCCATTGTGATTTATCTCCGCGGTCTTCCCGCGCGGAAGCCAAGCCTTGCCGCGAAGACTCCTCAAAACAGACCCGATTGCGGACACATTTGCGAGCAAACGCTCACAGTCTCAGCAAGGAGTCCTTTTCATGAAACACTTCAAACTTATGCTCAGCGCGGTGGCCCTGATCGGCGTCGCGGCCTGCGGGACGTCTCTGCAGACCACGTCCGGCTCAGACTATCTCGCCCGTTATGATGCCAGCCATGAAATCGCCAATGGTATGCCGACGGATGTCGATGAGGATGTTCGGCGGATCGCTGCGATCGAGCCGAACCTGATTTTTCCGGCTCGAATCGGTCTGGCGCGCATCCAGAATGGTCGGCTGACCACCCTGCCGGCCGATGAGGCGCGCATCTGGCAGGACCTGGCGGAGGAGACAGATTGTGCCTTTGGAGAATTCGTACCGGTCAGCCCGCTCATCGCCGCCATGGTCAATGAGCCACGCACAACGCGGACCAATCGCGCCGCCGCGGTTATTGCGGACATTCGCCGTGGCGCGGCGCGCCAGCATCTCGACTATGTCGTGACCTATGAAGTCGGGTCCAGCCGCCAGGAAAAGGCCAATGCGCTCGCCCTCGCCGATCTGACGATTATCGGCATGTTCGTTTTGCCCAGCCGGACGCTCGAAGTGGAGGCGACTGCATCGGCGCTGATGCTGGATGTGCGAACCGGCTATCCGTATGCCACGCTGACCACGCATGCCGAGAAGTCGGGTGTCAGTCGCGTCATCTCGGATCGATCAACCGGACGGGACTATGCCGACACCGCCGAAGAGCGGGCGGTCGCCAAACTGGCCGAGGAATTTGGCGACTCGCTGGGCGCCCTCGCCGTGCGGGCTTTGGCCCAGTCCAAAGCAGGCTGACCCAAAGACAGCCTGTCCGTCGCATCTGAAATTGGCTAATCTGGACCTGTTGCGGCCAGGCGCAGGTCCAGAAGACCTCTATAAAAAACATGCCGGACCGCGCACGGTCGAAGGAGGCATGACCATGAGCGACACATCAGATACGTCCAAGGCACCGACAACAATTATGGAGATTTCGGCCTTTGATCCGGCCGCGCGCGACAATCCGCATCCGCGGCTGAAGGCCTTGCGCGAAACCTGTCCAGTGCTGCGGGATGAAGGCGTAAAGACCTGGTTGCTCAGCGGCTATGAAGATATCCGCGCCACGGTCAATGATCGCACCTTTGTGCGGCATCCCAAGAATGCTGAGCCTGGCTCGATGACCCGGATGATGGTCGATCCCGATGATCCGGAGGGTCGTCGCTCGAGCATCCTGTTCCAGGACGATCCCGACCATTCGCGCAATCGCCTGCCGCTGGTCAAAGCGTTCTACGCGCGCATCAAGAAAATGGAGCCCGAGATCGAGAAGATGATCGACCAGGTCATTGATGCGGCGCCGGAGTCCGGGCGGTTCGATATTATGGAACACATTGCCGTCCCGCTTCCAATCATGGTGATCGCTTACATTCTCGGCGTCGATGACACCCGGCTGGACGAGTTTCGGGAATGGTCGGAAGGCGTGATCCTGAGCCTCAACCCGCTCCGCTCGGCCGAGGAAAGCGAGATCATGATGGCTTGTGGTGAGAAACTCGACGCCTATTTCACTGAGCTGATGGACGCCCGCCGCATTGACCCGCGGGATGACCTGATCAGCGATATGGTACAGGCCCAGGCCGATGGCGGTGACTTTGACGATGATGAGCTACGGACAAACTTGCAGGCGCTTCTGGTCGGCGGCAATCTGACCACGACGGATCTGATCGGCAATGGGGTCTGGCTGTTCCTCAACCATCCTGACCAGATGAACGCATTGAAGGCGGATCCCGGACTGGCCGCGCAAGCCGTGGAAGAGGTTTTGCGCTATGAGGCGCCGGTGCAGGCCACGTCACGCATTGTTTCTGAAGATCGCGAGGTCGCGGGTTGTCCGATGAAGAAGAGCCAGCCCGTCTTCATGTCGCTGGCAGCGGCCAATCGGGATCCGAACAAGTTCGAGGCGCCGGAAGCGTTCGACATTACCGTGAAGCGAGCCTCGCATGTCTCTTTTGGCGGCGGCGCCCATATCTGTATCGGTGCCCCGCTGGCCCGGATCGAGGCGCGACGTGTGTATGAGAAATTATTTGTGCGCTATCCGAACATGTGTTTGCCGGACCAGGACATTGACTGGCGGGCTTTGCCCTTCTTTCGCGGAATAGAGCGTCTCGATGTCGAGGTGGGCTAGAACAAGTCGTTTTCGAGCCGCTTGATGGTCTCGGCCAATTCCAGGCGGGTCATGGCAAAGACTTCCTTGTCGACCCAGACGCCATCGGCTGTCCGCTCATAATTGCGAAACAGCGCTTCGCGGGTCGGCGCCAAGGCGTCGAGCTCGCGCAGGATATACTGATTGTCCGTGTTGACCTGCCATTCCATCCGCTTGGCCCGCCAGTCATGGGCGCGTTTCAGCATGGCGTGCTGGCCGGCCTGATAGAGTTCCGGCGTGGCCATGTCCGGCGGATGCCAGGCCAGGGCATTGCGCACGCGGCGGTGAATCTTGTTGATCTCGTTAAAGCCGGTCACACCAGCAAACCGATTATCGGACTGAAGGAATAAAACAAAGGTCGCGGCCAATCCACTTTTTTGCGCGGCCAGCATGGCTTTGAAATAATTGCTCAGGCTGGTGCCGCCCGGCAAGGCGGGCATCCATTTCCAGACAGATGCTTCAATTTCAGAGGCGAAGATAATCTCTCGGTGAACCGCGCAGAGCGGTTCCAACCGAACGATTGCATTTTCGAGGCCTCGGGCGGAAAGTTCCATTGTCTCAACTTACACAGTTGCCACGGTCTTATAGCATTGAATGGGCTAAAGGCGCATCAGGCTCGCAAGATTATTTTTCTGCATGTCAGATGATCCGCCGACAATCGGCAT
>JBCCZH010000040.1:0-13862 GCA_039188075.1 Pseudomonadota bacterium | reverse complement strand
GCTCGGTGCGTCCAGAATACCAGAACGCTGAGGGCCAGGAGCGTGAACGTCGCGAAACGGGTTTCGCCAAGAAGATACGCTCCAATGGGAACAAAGGCCGCTGCGGTCAGGGCAGACAGGGATGAAATGCGGGTAACTGCGAACAGGCCGAGCCAGATGGGGGCACCAACGGCAAGCGCGAGCGGTGATGCGAAGACCAGAAGCCCAGCGTAGGTTGCGACGCCTTTGCCGCCCTTGAAGCCGAGCCAGACCGGATAGCAATGGCCAAGAAACGCGAACGCTCCGGCGATCAGTCCAACATTTCTGGCGTCTGCCAAAGTGGCAAAAACAAACACCGCGAACCCAGCCTTAAAGCTATCCAGCAAGAGCGTCGCGAAGGCCAGATCCTTGCGTCCCGTGCGCAGGACATTGGTCGCGCCTATATTTCCGCTCCCGATTTGTCGGATATCTCCGAGACCTGCGATGCGCGTGATGAGGAGCCCGAACGGGATCGAACCGAGCACATACCCGCCAAATGCAGCTGCGATAAACCAGATCATCAAACCCTCATACTTAGCGACATTTATGCGCGTGTACGCTTTCAAAGGTCAAGCTTATGACCCCGTTTGCGACTCAGTGACAGGTTTGAAATCTTGTGTGTCGAACATGTGGCCCCATATTTTTGAACACGCCTGCAAAAACCTGGGGAACCGCGAGTGAACTCGGTTGACGGTTCTGTTGAAATTACTACGAAACCGTAATGATCGTACAAGTGTGCGAAAGGGGCGATACAGATGTCTGAGGCCGAATCGCCTAGAAAATCCGCACCACGGGGTGCGAATCGCGAGCGGATCTTGCGCGCGGCCCTCGATATCATCTCAAACAAAGGTGTGGACAAAGTTACGCATCGGGCGGTCGCAGCTGTTGCCGGCGTGTCGCCGGGCACAACAACCTATCATTTCGCGACACGTGAAGATCTCGTGCGCGATGCCTTCTCACTCTACATTGATGACTATCAGCGTACCTTGGTGGAAACGCTGACGCATCGCCCGGTTGAGACGCGTGAGGACTTTATTCGCTTTCTGGGAGGCATTACGACGCTTAGTCCGGCGCAATCCGGCCTCGAAGCGATTGAATATGAGATGGTCTTGTTCGCCGGGCGCGATGAGGCCATGCGGATGCGCGTGGCTGCCTGGTCTCGGACCCTTGAAAGCTGGTTGTCGGATCCATTGGAACGTCTCGGCGCCAGCCGCCCGCTGGAAGCGGCCCGGATGCTTGTCGCGCTATCGCGTGGAAGCGAATTCGAGGTGCTTTCCCGCAGCCAGGAGATCCACCGCGATCAGTTTGCGTCGCGATTGAACACATTGCTCAACGCGGTATTGCGCTAAGAGGCCTGATTGGCCAGGCGATCGAGCGCGGTCTGCAGAATGATTGCGGCGGCCGATGCATCGATCGCCTCGGCACGGCGCGCACGGCTGAGGTCTGCATCTATCATGACACGCTCTGCCTCTGCGCTCGACAAGCGCTCGTCCTGGAACGCGAGGGGAATGTCGCGATGACCCAGAATGTTCAGAACCAGGGCTTTGGCCGCCTGAACCCGCGGTCCGGATGAGCCGTCCAGATTCAATGGCAGGCCAACGACCAATCCGACGCAATCACGTGTCTCATATAGCTCGAACAGACGGAGCAAGGCGGGCCGAAGCTTTCGGCCACGCGGAATGATCTCAACCGGCGACGCGATCATTCTCCATCCATCGCTGGCCGCCACACCAATGGATCTCGCGCCCGGGTCGATGCCGAGGAGCGGGCCTTGTGCAGGTAGATCGTTTAGATTGACTTCAGGCATGGGCTTGTCTTAGCGCTCACTGGCGCGTATCGCTGCCGCGGTCAATTGGAGTTCGCCATCAATGAGTGTCACGAAAGACGACGTTCGCAAAGTTGCCCGCTTGAGCCGCATCGCGGTGCCTGAGGACAAATTGGAAACCCTGGCCGGTGAGTTGAGCGGCATTATGGGTTGGATCGAACAGCTCAACGAAGTCGATATTGACGGCGTTGCGCCGATGACGTCGGTGGTCGCGTCGACTTTGCCGATGCGCGATGATGTCGTCACCGATGGCGGCATTCAGGAACAAGTGCTCGCGAATGCGCCAAAGTCCGATGAAGGCTTCTTCGTGGTGCCGAAAGCCGTCGAGTAACGCTACTCGATCATTGCCGTTTCAATATCCTCGGCGTCGGATTCCTCTTCGGTTGTCTCTTCTTCGTCAGCTTTGCCTGCGTCGCGATCCCATTCGTAAATGGTTTTGACACGGCAAGACTGATTGAAACCTGTATGATTTGAGCGTCCAAACACATTGTCGAACGCAAGGATGCGATCGCCTTTGCTCAGGCATCCTGAGAATGAGTCGATTGCAAGTGATTGGGCAAAGTCTAGATCGAAGCAGCCCGGGAAGGTTTCGATCAAATAATGATCGCGTCCTTCTCTTACGACGACGGCACGATCCGTTGTTTCCCCAAAGCCATCAATCTGACTTGCGAAACAGATATTTTTGACCTCTTCACCGCGCCTTGGGTCATCGGCAAAGACCTCGGCTGCGCGGGCTTGCTCGCGCGCCTCCAGGGCCTCGGGCGTGGTGGCGGTGGCGCAGGCTGTGACGGTGAACAACATGGCGGCGAAAGCGATACGATGGGTCAGCATGATGGCTCCTTTCGGTAAGGACGATTATAAGGCAAAACTGGGAGCGCTCTAATCAAATCATAGTGACCCTGAATGGATGACAACAATCTCGGACCTGTAACCGCGTTTAAGGCTTGTCTTTCCGGCACAAGGCGGCATACGAAGGCGCAAATTGCATGACACAGAAACAGGATATCGCATGAGCGAGCTCACAATACTGTCATTGACCGACGCGCTCGAAGGTCTCGAGCAGGGGACCTTTTCGGCCGTGGAATTGACCCAGGCCTTTGTTGATATGATTGAGGCCTCAAACGGGGCGTTGAACGCCTATGTCGTGCAAACCCCTGACCAGGCGCTCTCCATGGCTGCGGCCTCTGACGAACGACGCAAGGCCGGAGAAGTTGGGCGCCTTGATGGCGCGCCGCTCGGCGTCAAGGATCTGTATTGCACCAAGGGCGTACGAACCACGGCGTGTTCGAGCATTCTGGGTGAATTCACGCCGACTTATGAAAGCACCGTGACGCAAAATCTGTGGGATGCCGGCGCGGTGATGCTAGGCAAGTTGAACATGGACGAATTTGCGATGGGCTCGTCCAATGAAACCTCTCGCTTTGGTCCGCCATCCAATCCATGGCGCCGGGGCGGGTCGAATGCGACTCTGACCTCTGGCGGATCGTCAGGCGGGTCCGCCACCGCGGTTGCAGCCGATTTGTGTCTCGCGGCAACAGCGTCAGACACTGGCGGCTCCATTCGACAGCCCGCTGCGTTTACCGGCACCGTGGGCATCAAGCCGACTTATGGCCGCGCATCGCGTTATGGCATGGTCGCCTTTGCCAGCTCGCTTGATCAGGCCGGTCCAATCGCCAAGACCGTTACGGATGCCGCCTTGCTGACCGAAATCATGTGTTCGCATGATGACAAGGACTCAACCTCTCTGAACGTCGACACGCCGGACTGGGTGTCCGAAGTCGCCAAAGGCGTGAAAGGGATGAAAATCGGCGTGCCGAAAGAATATCGCGTCGACGGCATGCCTCAGGAAATCGAGGATCTCTGGCAGACCGGGATCAAATGGCTCCAGGATATGGGCGCCGAGATTGTCGATGTCTCGCTGCCACATACGAAATATGCGCTGCCAGCCTATTACATCGTGGCGCCGGCTGAAGCCTCGTCCAATCTCGCACGCTATGACGGTATGCGGTATGGCGCTCGCGAGGATGGCGACGGTCTGATCGGCACATATGAAGGCACACGCGCCGAAGGCTTTGGTGCAGAAGTACAGCGCCGATTGATGATTGGTACATATGTGCTCTCATCCGGCTATTATGACGCTTATTATCTCAGAGCGCAGAAAGTCCGCACGCGTATCTTGCAGGACTTTGAAACCGTATTTGAGACGGTCGATGCCCTCCTGACACCAACCTGTCCGAGTGCCGCATTCGCCTATGGCGAGAAGACCGATGATCCGGTTCAGATGTATCTGAACGACATTTTCACCGTGACTGCCAACCTGGCTGGTCTGCCGGGCATTTCTGTGCCGGCGGGCACGGACAATGACGGTTTGCCACTCGGGTTACAGGTGATCGGCAAGGCGCTGGATGAGTCGGCGTGTTTCCGTGTTGCTGGTGCGCTTGAAGAGGCGGCCGGTTTTGTCGCGAAACCGGAGAAATGGTGGTAAGTTCATGCCATGAGTAAGCGCGGACGCTTCTGGATCATCACGTTTACAGCCTTCATCATTTGCAGTGGGCTGATCTTGGTCACCGCGTACAGCGTCGGCGCAGACCCGTTTCACCCGCGGTCTCGCCATATATGGGCTTTGTCTCTGGTTGCTGCGGCTTATGCCTCGATCCGCGCATCCATGATTATCGGAAAACTGCTGGACGCGCGCGAGAATGCAGATCTGGATTCGCCAATCTCGGGCATCCCTTTCTTCGGCAAGAAGGATCATGCGATTGATCGCCGGCTGGCAGAGCGCCGCGCGCGGCTCGAGGCGGCACGAAAAAAGGAACAGAAAGGGGAATAGACCCCTGTTTTTGTTCTTAATCTGTAGAATTCGATCTAAAATATAAAGCAATATTCACGGATTAGGCGCATCCTGGCAAAAACGGGTGCCAAGATGAAGAATATTCTGATCTTAGGGGGTATGTCGATCATTGCGTTGATCGTGGTTTCAATTCAGCAAATGATGTTTCCACCCCCACCGGCTGAATATAAAGTTGTGTATCTAGGATCGCCGAATTGCGGAATTTGCGTGCATTGGAAGGCTAATATGTTGCCGGCCTGGAAGCAGGACCCGGCCTCCAGTTACGCAAAGCTCGAAATCGCTCAATTGCGCGGTTCCCCTTTTCGAGGCGGCTATGGCAAACACGATCCGGTTTTTCGCGAAGCGTTCAAGAATAAGCGCAGGATTATGTATCCGAGTTTCGTGCTTTACAGCCGCGGGGAGATTGAGCGGGTCTATACCGGGATGAATGGTTGGAAACAGATTGAGAAGCGCGTGCGTACCGAAGCCAGGCGTATGGAAAAGCGGGCCGCAAAGACGGCCATGCAATCGACGCCAAACGCAGCTGGCGGTCTCGCCTAAACTGTGCTTAAGCGGTCTCCGGAAATTTTGAGAGATCGCAGATGACAGACCGTCCGACCTATACGCTGACTGGAGATACCGGGACCTGGGAGGTCGTGCTTGGGCTCGAAGTCCATGCGCAGGTCTCTTCCAATGCGAAACTGTTTTCAGGGGCCTCCACGCAATTCGGTGCGGAACCCAATCAGAATGTCTCTCTGGTCGATGCGGCCATGCCGGGCATGCTGCCCGTGATCAACAAATTCTGTGTCGAACAAGCGGTGCGGACTGGCCTCGGGCTGAACGCCCAGATCAACAAGGTGTCGCGCTTCGACCGCAAGAACTATTTCTATCCCGACCTGCCGCAGGGCTATCAAATCAGCCAGTTTGAACACCCGATAGTCGGCGAGGGTGAAATCGAGGTTGATGTCGAGCCATCGCACGGCGACCCGGCTTATGCCTTCTCCGTGCGTATCGAAAGGCTGCACCTGGAACAGGATGCCGGCAAGTCGATCCATGACATGGATCCGAGTGCCACTTATGTCGATCTGAACCGGTCGGGTGTGGCGCTGATGGAGATCGTGTCCAAGCCGGACATTCGGTCGCCACTGGAAGCGGCTTCCTATGTCAAGAAGCTGAAATCCATCGTGGTTGCGCTTGGCACCTGTGACGGTGACATGGAGAAGGGCAATTTGCGGGCCGATGTGAATGTCTCCATCTGCAAACCCGGAGCTTATGAGAAATTCCGCGAGACCGGGGATTTCGACCATCTTGGCACACGGTGCGAGATCAAGAACATGAATTCGTTCCGCTTCATCCAGGCGGCCATCGAATATGAGGCCCGCCGCCAGATCGAGATCGTCGAAGGCGGCGGCTCCGTCGATCAGGAGACGCGTCTTTACGATCCCGACAAGGGCGAAACCCGCAGCATGCGGTCCAAGGAAGACGCACATGATTATCGCTATTTCCCGGATCCGGATCTGCTGCCGCTTGAGTTTGATGACGCTTTCATCGAGGGCATTCGCGTCAATCTGCCTGAACTTCCAGATCAGAAGCGCGCCCGTTTTGAGACCGAGTATGGATTGTCGCGCTATGATGCGGGTGTGTTGACCGCCGACGCGGAAAGCGCGGACTTTTACGAGACGGTCGCGAAAGGCCGTGACCCGAAGCTCGCCGCCAATTGGGTGACGCAGGAATTGTTCGGATATCTGAACAAGGCTGAGCTGGAATTGTCTTCCAGTCCGGTCTCCGCTGTTCAATTGGGCGGTCTGATCGATCTGATCAGCGACGATGTCATCTCCGGCAAAATCGCCAAGGATGTGTTCCAGCGCATGATTGATGGCGAAGGTGACCCAGCGGACATCGTGGAGAAGCACGGCCTGAAACAGGTCACCGATACAGGCGCGATCGAGGCAATTGTCGACGAGGTCATTGCTGCTAATCCCGACCAGGCAGCAGCGGTGAAGGAAAAGCCGAAATCCATGGGCTGGTTCGTCGGGCAGGTGATGAAGGCCTCAGGCGGCAAGGCCAACCCGCAAGCGGTCAACAAGATCCTGCGCGACAAGCTGGGGCTCTAGTCCTCAGGGCAGGATCAGGCCGCTTCCAATCCCTTTCAGCACCGCGCTGATGCGATTATTGACGCACAGCTTGGCAAACACGCGGCGTAACATTGTATCGACGGTATTCTCGGAGATGCCGAGCTTGTCGGCGATGAAATTGTTGGACAGGCCACCCGCCACCAGGGACAGCACTTCCTTTTCGCGCGGGCTGAGCGGTTTGCTGGGCGCTTCCTGATCAATCTGAGCCAGGTCGAAATAGCGATTATGGGTTTGCAGGCAGGCAAATTGCAATTCCAGCAATTGCTCGTCTGACAGCTCCAGCGTGTCATCCACACAGCCGAGGCCAAAATAGGCGATCGTCCCCATCGGCCCAAACACCGGCACCGCAATGCCATCGGTCAGCCCAGCTTCGCGCAAATCGGCGAGGAACTGTCTTTGGCGCGGGCTCAGATTGAATTTCTTGTCGACCTCAAACCAATGAAAGGGCCGTGCCTCGCGCCGCGACTGTTCCAGCACGGGGTCGATTTTCGAGTATTGGTGCTCGACATATTGCTTGATCCAGTCGGGCGGGAAAGTCTGCCGCACCAGGCCAGCCTCAAGCGGGATAGCGCGCAAATTCTCCGCAATGACGTGATAGGAGCTGACATCGACTCCGTACGAACCGACAAAGATATCGAACTGCCGGAAAAGCTCCTCTTCCGACGTACACGCCTGTGTCCGTTCGATATATCCCTCGAGTGTCAGCATTTGCGCCCTCGGGCACAGATACTACCACATTAGGCGACAAACGGGCGGATTTTTTGCGCCAGAGCCTCAAGTGCTGCCATATCAGCCATCTGTCCATCGGCATGTCCGCGCAAACCTTCGCCTTGCCAACGCGGGATCACGTGAAAGTGCAAATGGAACACGGTCTGGCCCGCTGGCGCGCCATTGAATTGCGTCACCACGAGGCCATCCGGGGTAAGCGCCTTCTCGACCGCGCGGGCGACCGTCTGAACGCGCTCCATATAGGCGCCCAGTTTTTCGGTCGGCATGTCGAGGAAGTTGCGCGCAGCTACATCCTTGGGGATGATCAGCGTATGCCCCTCGGCCTGCGGGAAGACGTCCATAAAGGCTAGCGCAATATCGTCTTCGAAGACTTTCACGCTCGGCATGTCGCCGTTCAGGATTTTGGCGAAGATATTGTCCGGGTCGTAATCGGCGTGGAGAGTCATGGCTGATCCTTTTTGAACGGCGTACGTTTCATCAGATATTCGGATTCATGTTCGACGGCACTGCGCTCGCGCTCTAGATAGTCGCCTATGGCCTCGCGAAGGCCCTTATGCGCGATCCAGTGCGCTGAGTGGGTGGTGACCGGCACATAACCCCTCGCCAGTTTGTGGCCGCCCTGAGCGCCGGCTTCGACGGTTTGCAATTTGTGCGCGATCGCGAAGTCGATGGCCTGATAATAGCAGGTTTCAAAATGCAGGAAGGGCCGGGGATCCGTACAGCCCCAATAGCGACCATACAGCGTGTCCGACCCGATCAGGTTCAGAGCCCCGGCAATTGGGATCTCCTCATCATAGGCAAGGATGAGCAGAATATGCCCCGAGATCCGCTCACCGAGCAGGGAAAAGGTCTCCCGGTTCAAATATGGATAGCCCCATTTGCGCGAGCCGGTATCCATATAGAATTCGAAAAACGCGTCCCAGTGATCCTCAGTAATCTGATCTCCGGTCAGGTGTTTAAAGGTCAGACCCGCCTGCGCCTTGGCGCGTTCCTTACGCAGGTTTTTCCGTTTCGCTGAGGATAGCGCTGCAAGGAAATCGGCAAAGTCGTCATAACCGTCATTCTGCCAATGGAATTGTTGATCTGTGCGGACCAGAAGGCCGGTTTCTGCCATACTCGCCGCGGTGTCGGCCGCCAGGAAGTTGATATGGACCGAGGAGAAATCATTCTGCGCCGCCACCTGGATTGCCGCGGAGAGCAGGGCATTCTGTAAACGATCCTGGTCCGGACCTGGCTGGACCAGAAATCGCCGCCCCGTCACGGGCGTGAACGGAACCGCACCCAGCAGTTTGGGAAAATACTGTCCGCCAGCGCGCTCATAGGCATCGGCCCAGCTATGATCAAACACGAACTCACCCTGGCTATGGGTTTTGGCGTAGAGCGGCATGGCCGCGAGGACTTCATCTCCAGGCCCCTCGATCAGGACATGGCAGGGTGACCACCCTGTTTCTGGCCGGGCCGCGCCGGAAGCTTCCAGCGCTTCCAGAAATTCCCAGCTGAGGAATGGATCAAAGGGCAACCCTGCGGGGTTCGCCACCTTGTTCCAGGCTTCTGCCGGGACATCCGCCAAGCCGGTAATGATGCGCGCTTTGAAAACCGTTTCGTCCATACTGTCTTATGTATTCAGAATATGTCGTTTTGCGAGCGCTGGATCGAAGGCTTCGAAAATTTGACTGTCCGTGATCGCGCTTAAGGCCTCGCACGTGGCCAAATCTTTCACGGTCCAGGTGATCAGGGGGAGGCTTGCGCGCGCAGACTGAAGACCAAGATTGGCGGCATCGCTGACATGACAGGCAAGATAATCGACGTCAACTGTTGGTGTTGTGGCCAGATCGCTCGCCTCGTTCATGGAGGAGGGCAATATGAGTTGTCCGCGCTGGATATGATCCGGGATGGCCGCTACGGCGTCGGTTGAAAAACTCATCATGGCTGCAGGGCCCGAATGGCGACGGATCAAGTCTGCGACAGAACCTGCGAAGCGGGCCGGGTCCGTGGCGCCATCTATCTTCATTTCACACAAAAGTGGCGTTGTGGCCGGCCAGGCCTGCAGCAGCGTTTCAAGCGTTATGATGGTCCCGCCACCAATCAGCGATATCCCGGTGAGCTCCGCACTGGTGCGGGTCTCGACAGGACCGTCTTGGTCGGTCGTCCGATTGAGGACAGGATCGTGAAAAATGACCGGGACCTCATCGGCAGCGGGACGGACATCAAACTCAATTCCCAATCCATGGTCGGAGGCCGCCAGGAACGCGGCCAGACTGTTCTCTGGCGGCCCATCTATCGTCCAGAGTCCGCGATGGGCATAGGCATAAGCGCTCGGGTCAAACCGCTCAGCCAATCTCGAAGATTCCGTCAATCTCTACCGCCACACCCAAAGGCAGGACCGGACTGGAAACGGCAGAGCGTGCGTGTCGCCCGGCATCTCCAAACACATCTACCATCAGATCCGAGCATCCATTGATGACTTGCGGAATGGCCTCAAAGTCCGAGTGCGCATTGACGAACCCGCCCAGCTTCACGACGCGCTTCAGGCGTGAAAGATCGCCAAGCGCGGCCTTGCATTGGGCGATCAGATTGATCCCGCAAAGGCGCGCTGCCGCCTGACCTTCTTCCAGCGACATATTCTCTCCGAGCCGTCCTTTCACGAGGCCGTCAGGTCCAGCGCTGACCTGGCCCGAGATGAAAAGCTGTTGGCCGCTAATGACAAAGGGAACGTAATTCGCCACCGCCGCCATCGGTTCGGGCAGGACGATATTGAGCTCGCTCAAACGGGTTTCTGGAGATGCCATGTTGAAGTCCTTAAAACTGTCTCGAACTGCTAACGGTTTCGACCGACGAGCAGCAAGCGCAAATTACGATTTCTTTTGTTTAGTGGCTGATAGCCGAATGGACCGTCCGGTTACAACAGATGCATCGCCGAATTTCGAGCGCGCCGCATCACTCGCGCGTTCGGCCTTGGCGCGTTTCTCGATCCCTGGATCGATCAGGTCGCGCGTGTCCCAGCGCGCATCCCGCAAATGTGACAGACCCACGCCGATGAGACGATAGGCGCGCCCCGCTTGGGTTTCCCGTTCCAGCAGCGGCCGCGTGGCGCGGAACATGGCATTGGCGAGATTGGTTCCGGCGGGCAGGGTGATGGACCGCGTCAGTGTCCGAAAGTCCTTGGTCTTCAGCTTCAGCGTGAGGGTTGAGCCT
This sequence comes from Pseudomonadota bacterium, assembly GCA_039188075.1. GTDB lineage: Bacteria > Pseudomonadota > Alphaproteobacteria > Caulobacterales > Hyphomonadaceae > Henriciella. The sequence continues at coordinate 3,130 of JBCCZH010000040.1, read as the reverse complement.
TCGACACTGTGGCGTTTGGCACGTCTGGCGGTTTCCTCGCAGACTTCCCACAACCTGTCCTCGAGCACGGCATGGCTGGCAATATCGTCCGAGAATGTCCGTTCGGCCGACACCGATTTGCGCAAGCCGTTGGTTCGCACCGGACGATTATCGATGCCATGGGCGCGTTGGTGCAGCCAAAGCCCGGTTTCGCCATAACGGCGGATCAGATCCCTCGCTTCGCCGGCTTGCAGATCAGACACCAGGCGAAAGCCATCGCGTTCCAGTTTCTTCGCCAATTGCTTGCCGACCCCATGCAGGAACCCAACCGGCTTCGGACCCAGCAAGGCCTCAGCTTCGGATTTGGCGATCAGGGCAAAGCCGCGTGGCTTGTCGAGTTCGCTTGCCGTCTTGGCGAGGAACTTGTTCTCTGACAATCCGACCGAAATCGTAATCCCGATATCCGCTTCCACATCACGGGCCAGTCGGGAGAGGGAAAGCGCCGGAATAGCGCCTGCAAGACGGGTGGTGCCCGAGAGGTCGAGAAAGCCTTCATCGATGCTCAACATTTGCACTTTCGGCGTCAGCGCTTCGAACTTGGCCCGGATTTGCCGCGAGGCTTCGGAATAGGCCTCCCGTCGCGGTTTTATCACCACGGCTTCGGGACAGGCTTTTAACGCTTTGAACATCGGCATGGCGGAGCGTACGCCGTTCAACCGGGCGATATAGCAACACGTGGTCACCACGCCGCGTTTACCCCCACCGACAATGACCGGCTTGTGCTTCAGGTCGGGATTGTCGCGTTTTTCAATGGCGGCGAAGAATGCGTCACAATCAATATGGGCGATGGAGAGCGTTTCCAGGTCAGGATGAGAAACCATCCGCACCGACCCGCAATTGGGACATGCCTCTATCGAATCAGAGACATGAGTGTCACAGTCTCGGCAAATCGTGGGCATATTTGTTCATGCCATGTTCTGCGAATTCAGGCAAATGGAAAAGAAACGTTAACGAACTTAACGATAGATAGTTTGAGGGCAAATGGAGGCCCACGTGATTCGGAACCGAGCTCATGCCAGGTAAGACCTCTCGGAAAGTCCTGATCGTCGAAGACAACGCATTGAATATGCGACTGTTTTCGGATTTGCTCGAATCCACCGGGTACGAAACCCTGCAATGCGTCGATGGCGGGAAAGCGGTCGGTCTGGCGCTCGAGGAACAACCCGATCTGATTATCATGGACATCCAGTTGCCGGATGTTTCAGGGCTCGATATCGCACGTTGGTTGAAGGATGATGAACGGACTGCAGGGATACCGGTACTCGCCGTCACGGCATTTGCCATGCGCACAGATGAAATGCTGGTTCGCGAAGCGGGATGCGAGGGATATCTCTCCAAACCCATCCAGATCAAACCCTTCTTGAAGACCGTTGACGATCTGATCGCGAACGAGGCGCCCGCATGACCGCCAGCGTCCTCGTCGTCGATGATATGGAAACCAATCGCCGACTGTTACAGGCGAAGCTTGAGGCGAAATACTATACCGTTTTCATGGCACCGGACGGCCCGCACGCCCTGGAATCTGCGGCGCAGCATCAGCCTGATATCATTCTGCTCGATGTGATGATGCCAGGCATGGATGGTTATGAGGTGTGCCGCCGTCTGAAATCCAATCTCACCACACGCCACATACCGGTTGTGATGCTGACCGCGCTCACCGATCGCGATGATCGTCTGCGCGGACTGGAAGCCGGCGCTGACGACTTTCTGTCCAAACCTGTAGACGATTTCGGCCTGTTCGCCCGGCTGGAAGCCCTTATGCGCTACAATATGGTCGCGAACGAGTTGCGCTCGCGCGAGGCCATCGGGGCGCAGGAAGAATATCTCACTGATTTCGAACAGGAAATGCTCGAAAAACCAGCCAGTGTTCTGGTCATCGATCAGAACAATCTGCAGGCCCGGCGGGTCGCGAAAGCATTGTCCGCGGTCGGTCACACCACCGCGACCTGGATGGATGCGCGGGAGACCGGCATTCGGTTCGAAGAGATCGACATCGTCATTATTGCGCTCTCAGGCCAGCGCCACGATGCGCTCAAACTCTGCGCTCATCTGCGGGCGCTGAAAGAGTCGCGCGATTTTTCAATCATCGTAACCTGTGAGCATGACGATCAAGCCGACGGCCTCGAGGCGCTTCGCATCGGGGCGTCGGATCTCATCATGATGCCGCTGGATGCGCTCGAATTGCAGGCCAGGGTGCGGACACAAACCCGACGCAAACGCTTTGTCGATATCCTGCGGCGCCGTGTGGATCGTGGACTCGAACTGTCTGTGATCGACCACCTAACCGGATTATACAATCGACGTTACATGCTCGAGCGCTTGCAGCTTTGGATGCAGCGCTCCGGCGTCAGCGAACAGCCGGTCTCGATCGTGGCCTTTGATATCGATCATTTCAAAGCCGTGAATGACAAATTCGGGCACGAGGCAGGCGATCTCGTCCTGCAAAGCTTCGCGGCCCGTCTGCGCACCAATATCCGGCCTCAGGACATAGCCTGCCGTCCGGGCGGTGAGGAATTCCTGCTGATCATGCCAGATACGCGCGAGGAGCTGGCTGAAGTCGGCGCCGAACGCATCCGCGAAGCCATTGCCGCGGAGCCATTCCATATCGAACGCGAAGATGCCGATATCAAAGTCACCGTCAGCGCTGGGATCGCCACATATAATGGCGAAGGCGGGTTGCTCGCGGACTTCCTGCACCAGGCCGACCAGGCGCTCTATCGCGCGAAACAGAATGGCCGTAACCGTATCGAGACCAAAGCGGCATAAAAAAACCGGGCGCGAGGCCCGGTTCTTTCAAATCTGTCTATTGAAGCGCTGATCTTACTTGATCTTGCCTTCTTTGAACTCGACATGCTTTTTCGCAATCGGGTCATACTTACGCTTGACCATTTTCTCGGTCATGTTGCGCGGGTTCTTCTTGGTGACATAGAAGAAGCCAGTGCCTGCAGTCGAATTCAGGCGAATTTTGATCGTTGCCGGTTTGGCCATTGCGGTGCACCTTCATTTGAGGGCTAAATCTCGAAAACGCGTCTAATGATGGTTTGTGGCCGGGAAGTCAAGCGGCTGTCAGCATCAAATTCGGTCGGCTGAG
>JBCCZH010000039.1:0-13913 GCA_039188075.1 Pseudomonadota bacterium | reverse complement strand
GCGGCCCGGATTGCCGCGCGGCTTACCGTCCTGGCTTCGCTCAAGGATACGTTGTGAACGCCATTCGGTCCTTTCTGTTCGTGATTTGGTTATATGGCTGGATGGCAATCCTCGGCATTCTCGCCTTGCCGACCCTGTTATTGCCGCGTGCAGCGATCCTCTGGTTCATTCGACTTTATGCCCGCTTTGTCCTGGTTGGCCTGCGCTTCATTTGCGGCATTCGGGTCGAATTTCGTGGCCGGGAGCATGTTCCGGGTGGACCGGTCCTGATCGCTGGGAAACATCAGGCCATGCTCGATATTTTCCTGCCCTTCCTAGTGTTCGATGATCCCGTCCTGGTGATGAAACGCGAATTGCTCTGGTATCCTGCGCTCGGCTGGTATGCCTTGAAGACCCGCATGCTGGCGATTGATCGCGCGGGCGGCGCCAAGACGATGAAGCAGATGCTGGCGGCGGCCAACCGGCGGGTGAATGGTGAGAACCGTCAGATGCTGATCTATCCGGAAGGCACCCGGACGCTGCCGGGCGCTGCACCCGACTATAAACCCGCGGGTGTCCGCGCCTTTTACAAGAGCCTCGGCGTGCCGCTGGTGCCGTTTGCAACCAATTCAGGCCTGTGCTGGCCAGCCCGCGGTTTGATGCGGCGTCCAGGGCGTGTCGTCTATGAAATCCTGCCGCCCCTGCCAGAGGACCTGAACCCGAAGGCCATGCTGGGCGAGTTGGAAACGCGTCTTGAAGCGGCGAGCGAACGCTTGCTGGAGGAAGGGCTTGCGGTGCAAGGTCGAAGCCGCGCCGACCTGACATGAATGCGCCGTCCAAACGCGTTTTGCGAAAAGCCTGTGAAGTCTTATCGCAACGTGACGCCATCCTAGCGCAAGCTTATGCAGAGGTGGATCTGCCGAATTGGCGCGGGACAGAGGCCAGTTTTCGCACGCTGGCGCGCATTGTAGTCTACCAGTTGATATCAACCAAAGCCGCCGACGCGATCTGGGCCAGGGTCGAAGCCCGCTATGAAGCTGTCACGGCGTCGCAGGTTTTGGGTGACGACCATGATGCGCTGCTGGCTTACGGTCTGTCACGCCCGAAGCTGGGGCATATGCTGGCCATCGCCGAAGCGGTTCAGACCGGTATTCTGAATTTCGATCAGCTTGCAAAGGCGCCAATTGGTGAGGCCCGCAAGACGCTGCTCAAGGTGCGCGGCATCGGACCGTGGACGGCTGAGACCTTCCTGATGAATGCGCTCGGTCACCTGGATGCCTTCCCGCATGGCGATGTCGGACTGATGGAATCCTTCAAGAGGTTAAGCGGCGCAGGGGCGCGATTGTCCGCAAAGGACTTCTCCAAACAGGCCGCTAACTGGCAGCCTTATCGCGCTGTTGCGGCGCATTTACTGTATGATTGGCTGTATCTCGATCGCGCGCGGGCGCTATAGCCAGAGCCGATCTGACCGTCTGTTGCGCAGTTTTGAGTTGACCTGAACGGTTAACGGGAGTGTCATATCCCCGACACAGCGAATCAGTATTTCTGCGTGCGAATCGAAAAGGAGTGATCGCTTTCAAGACGAAGGTTCGACATTCTAAGACCCTCATGATGGAGGTTTCCCGTCATGGCTGAGGTCCTTTCCACCCCACCTAATGGCCGGCCAGCCCTCGTATTGAACGCGGATTACCGCCCATTATCCTATTATCCACTGTCGCTCTGGCCTTGGCAGGATGTGGTCAAGGCGGTCTTTCTCGATCGCGTCGATATCATCGCTGAATATGATCACTATGTGCGCAGCCCGAGCTTCGAGATGCGTTTGCCGTCGGTCATCGCGCTGCGCGAATTCGTCCGCCAGGACCGGGTCCCGGCCTTTACGCGCTTTAATGTCTTCCTGCGTGACGGCTTCCAATGCGTCTATTGCGGGTCGCCGCATGATTTGACCTTTGATCATGTCATCCCGCGTTCAAAAGGCGGCAAGACGACGTGGAACAATATCGTTGCTGCCTGTTCGCCTTGTAATCTGAAAAAAGGCGGGCGGATGCCCAAGGATTGCGGCATGCATCCGCAACGCAAACCGGATCGGCCAAGCAATTACTACCTCCAGGAAATGGGACGGAAATTCCCGCCAAACCATCTGCATGAGACCTGGATGGACTATCTCTATTGGGATGTAGAGCTGAACAGCTAAGCCTTACCGCTTGTTAATCCTGCGCCGCTTTGCCATGATCATGGCGGAGAGGGATGAATCATGTGGCAGATCTTGCGATCTTTGTCAGACACGTTTGGCGTGGGCTTTCTGGCCATGCAGCTGGTCAAGCTGATCGGAACCTTCGTTGCTTTGGTCGGGCCGCTGAAATTCATATCGGGCCTGTTCGCGGGCCTGTTCCCAGCGGTGGCCAAATTCTTCGGGGACATGTTCGGCTGGAACATTAATGGATTGGACGTGATGGCGGTGAGCATCGCCACATCCGGCACGCTTATCGTTGCGTCTTCGGTGGCGACTCAGGGCGCGATGTCGACCAAGTATTTCTGGCGCTTTTTGCTGATTCCATACGCGCTGATCGTGATCACGATCTCGATCATGGTGCAAATCGCAACGCCCCTGGTCGAGTTGGGGAGCTTCGGGGAGACCTGTCAGTCCGCGGCGGTCGATACGGCCACCTTCTATGGCAGCACATGTGTCGAGATGGCGCCTCAGCTTAAGATGTTTGGCTCGGACGTCTCCTTTGCAGAACTCAATGGGGCGGCTCCGCCGGCGGCAGAAGGCATCGGTTTTTGGTTGGTGATCGGTTACCTGATGGGTCTGTTGCCACTCATCGCCGTGATCATCTTTTTCTTTAAAAGGCTGTCTGTGAACAAGCTCCTAAAACGCGTGGTGATCGCCGCCGGTTCGGCGCTTGGCCTGGTCGCAGCATCTGCCGCCATCGCTGCTGTGTTCGGAAGCTAGGCCTCGCCGCGACTGCGCAGCCAGAGCAGCAGGAGCGGGATCCAGATGAGCGACAGGGTAATGATCCCCTTGATCGCCTGATAGCCAACCCACCACCAGAAAAAGCGTTTCTTATTCGCGTTGAGCCAGCGAATGCCTCGGCGCAGACGCGCGATCGGACCGCCTTGTGCGGGCTCGTCCGGGACCGGATCAGTCGACATTTGGCGCGCGTTTTCCAGCGCTGCTCAGTAATTTTTCAAGCTTCGGATGCAGGTCCGCATTGGTCGACAGAATGGATCCAGAGGTCAGCGGATTGCCGCCATTCATCTCGGTGGTCGCTCCACCCGCTTCGCGCACGAGGATCATTCCGGCGGCAATATCCCAGGGATTGAGTCCACTTTCCCAGAAGCCATCGAATCGGCCGGCCGCCACCCATGCGAGGTCCAGCGCGGCGGAGCCATATCGGCGGATGCCCGCGACGCTGCGTGTCATCAAATTGATTTCCTGCGCAAAGCGGGTGTGAAGCGCTTCGGCTTTGCCAATCCAGGGCGTGCCTGTCGCGATGACAGCTTCGTCCAGATTCTTGCGTCCGCCGACCCGCAATTTGCGTTGGCCAAGCCAGGCGCCGCGCCCGGTTTCGCCCCAGAAGATCTCGTTCTTGGCAACATCGTAAACGACGCCGGAGAAGAGCTGACCTTCCCGTTCGAGCGCAATCGAGACGGCATAATGCGGCTGACCGTGGAGGAAGTTGAGCGTGCCATCCAGTGGGTCGACAATGAAGCGATTGGTCTTGTCAGACCCTTCGACAATGCCGCGCTCTTCCATCACGAACCCGTATCCAGGACGCGCCTTGGTCAGGTGCTCATAGATAATATCTTCGGCGCGATGATCGGCATTGGAGACAAAGTCAGCCGGTCCCTTCTTCGAGACCTGAAGGTATTCGACTTCACCAAAATCGCGAGCCAGCGATCGGCCCGCCTTGCGAGCCGCTTCGATGATCACATTCCCGAGCGCGGAGGGTTTCGACATGTTGCGTGTGGCCCTTAATCCGCGCGGCGCAGATAGGTGCGGTCTTCGGTCTGGACCACGATCCGCTCGCCGACCCCGATAAAGGGCGGAACCGTCACGCGAACGCCATTGTCACATGTCGCTGGCTTGAAACTGTTCGCGGCGGTCTGGCCTTTGACAACCGGTTCGGTCTCTTCAACGGTCAGGGTGACTTGCTGGGGCAGGGCGACGCCAATTGGCTTGTCGCCATAGAATTCGATTTCAACCGTCATGCCATCCTGCAGGAAGTCGCCATCATCGCCGACAAAGTCTTTCTGCAATTCGATCTGTTCGAACGTCTCCTGATCCATGAAGGCATAGGCTTCGCCAGCATCATAGAGGAATTGGAAATCCTTCTGCTCCAGCCGAACACGTTCGACGGTCTCATTGGCGCGGAACCGCTCATTGGCTTTTGAGCCATTGAACAGGTTGCGCATTTCAACCTGATTGAAGGCGCCGCCTTTACCCGGCTTCACGTGATTGCATTTCATCGCGCGCCAGACGCTGCCATTATACTCAATCACCATATTAGGCTTGATTTCGTTGCCGTTGATTTTGGCCATGTGACGTCCTCATCAGTAGAGCGCGCGGCGTAGCGGCGACGGGCGGTTTGGTCAAGTTTTGTGGACAGACCCGGGCACATGCGGTTTTATGGACAAACACTAAAAAAGGAGGGCGGCACATGGGTATTCTGTCGAGATATTTGAGTTTCGAAAAACCAATGGGCGAAACTTTGGTCCGGATCCTGTTCTGGCTCGGGATAATCGGCATTCTGTGGCACGCGGTTCGGCAGTTCTGGTTCTGGTTGACCTTTTTGGACAATGATTGGGATCGCGCGCTTTGGGGCATGATCACCACGCCGGTCAAAGCGATCATAGCGCTGATGATATTACGCGTGCTGGTGGAGTTTGTCCTGGCCCAATTCCGGATGGATAAGTCACTGCATGATCAGGTCACCGGACGCGCGGCGCCACCGCCAAAAGCCGACTAGATCTTCGACACTGCCATCGCCTCGTCGATCACACGATTGAACATCGCAACCGCGGCGGCGGGCCCATCATTATGGTCCCATACTCCGCTTGAAACGGCCAGAAAATCTGCGCCGGCTGAAATGAGCGGCGCCGCATTTTCCAATGTGATACCGCCAATCGCGGCGCAGGGCAGTGTCAGGAACATCTGACACCAGGTCAGGATTTCGGGCTCGGCTTGCGTCGTATCCGCCTTGGTCTCGGTTGGGTAAAACGCGCCAAAGGCGACATAATCCGCCCCGGCTTCGCCGGCGATCATTGCCTGGTGGCGGGAATTCTTGCAGGTCGCGCCGATAATCATATCCGGACCCACCAGCTCCCGCGCCTCGGCAATGTCCATATCCTCCAGGCCGAGATGGACGCCGTCGACTTCCAGAGCGCGCGCCAATTGCGGGCTGTCATTGATGATCAGGGCAATATGTTCTGCGGCGCAGATCCGTTTGACCGCTTGCGCCACCTCGCGCGTCTTTGCGGTGTCGATCGCGTCACCCTTCTTAACTCGAACTTGCAGGCTGGCGACATCACCACCCTGAACGGCGGCGCGGAACAGATCGACAAAGGCCGGGACATCCGCGATTTGAGGCGGCGTGATCAGATAGAGGCGCGGACGTTCACGTTGCGGTTCGGTCATGATGGGACGGTTTGCGCCGAACAGGCGGGGTTCGTCAAGATTTCGGCGTCTCCCCAAGCAGCCAATTGGTCAGCATCCGGGCGCTCGGTCCCCAGATCAGCGCGGCAAACCAGGCGACCGGATAGGCCAGACACCAGGCGACGAGCCAGCGTTGTCCAAGCCCCCAATCCACGCCGGTATTCACCATGGTGACGATCAGAGCCACCAAGGCGCTCATGCCGCCGGACAATAAGCCTGTATGTATCAGGCGCCAGAAGAGGGATTTTCGATTCATCGTTCAACCCTTATCACTCCTAAACTTGGCCTAGTTCAAGGTTTGCCAGGGTCGCTGCGTGATCTGTTTTGCGGCATACCAGTGATAGGCATAGCACTTGCATTACCGCTTAGTGAGTTTTGCGATCGCAATGAGGGCACGAGGTCTTGCGAAGCCAATCCGCCTTTAGTACAGGCGCGAAGGGGTACGCGAGGGACGTTCAAGTCTTCACGCAAGTTTAGAGTGAGGTGGACCTTGGGTTCGAATGATGACGATATCCTAACCAATGGAGGTGTTGACGCGCCAGCGCCGGGTCCGCCCGGACTCCAATTGGCATTGGAACGGTTTGAAACCTGGGTCTTCGATCAGGCGCTACCGCTCTGGAGTACAGAAGGATTCGAAGGCGATCTCGGATTTAGCGAAACGCTTAGTCTCGCTGGACGCCGCCAGTCTGTTGGTTTTAGGCGATCTCGCGTCCATGCCCGCCAAATCTACGTCTTCTGCCATGCCTATGAACTTGGATATGAGCCAGGGCTGGATATCGCTCGCGCCGGCGTCGAGTTTCTGTTGAAGAATGGTTGGGCGCCTAAGACGGGTGGCTGGGTCGTATCGATGGGAGAGGCCGGAGGCATTGTCAACGCGGAGCTAGATCTCTACGAACAAGCGTTTGTTATCTTCGCGCTATCTTGGTGGGGGCGTGTGTCTGGTGACGCGCGAGCCCCATTGTGGATTGCAAAAACCCTCAATGTTATCGACACTCAATTTGGCGTTGAAGGCACCCTGGGTTATCGCAGCCGCGTACCGGATTTGGGTGGCCGGCTCCAAAACCCGCATATGCATCTGCTCGAGGCGCTCCTCACCCTCTATGAATTTAATCCGAGTCAGGATGTCGAGACTCGCATACGTTCGCTTTTGTCTGTGCTTGGGCACTATTTGTATGACCCAGACACTCAATCCCTCGCTGAGTTCTACACCGATGATTGGCAACGGGTTTCGTTTGAGGATGGACAAAAAATAGAACCCGGCCATCACTTTGAGTGGTGTTGGTTATTGTCGCAAGCGGATCGATTGCTCCGAACGGATCATCGCGTGATTGCAAAGGCTCTGTTTGATTTTGCTGAACAGCATGGTGTACGCCCCGACAATCATCTGATTTTTGATGGGTTGAACGATATTGGAACTGTGATCGATGACGGGCATCGATCATGGCCGCAAACGGAACGCCTGAAAGCCCTGATTGCGATGCATGAGTTCCAAGGCGTAGACACGCTTGAGCGTATCAACAATGTGGTTGAGACTTTGATGCAGCGTTATTTGTTGCCGGCTCCCAGTGGCGCATGGATCGACCATTTGAACTTCGATGGTTCGTCTCGCTCGAAGAAAGTGCCAGCGAGTACTTTCTACCATCTTTTTCTGAGTTTCGCGGAGCTAAAACGCTACGCGACGCAATTCTCTCGTCAGTCACAGAACGTGTTTTAATAGGACCGAAGGCCATGATCGTTGATGATTTTCAGAATAAGCGTGTGCTCGTCGTCGGCGATGTCATGCTTGATCAATTTGTGCGCGGCGGAATTAATCGTATTTCGCCTGAAGCCCCGGCGATGGTTTTGAATATCAAATCGCAAAGTTGGGTTGTCGGTGGAGCAGGCAATGTCGCTGTCAATATCGCTGATCTGGGCGGGGTTGCCGAACTTATCGGACTGGTAGGAAATGATGCTGCCGCCGACCGGCTCGATGGTTTGTGCGACGCGTGGCCGAACCTCAATACGGACTTCGTCAAGGATGCGGGTTGGGTGACAATACAGAAGACCCGATATATCGCGTCGGACCGGCACATTTTGCGGACCGATATGGAACAAAAACATGTGCCGCATGGGGTCGCCGAACAACTTTCTGAACGCATTCGGGCGTCCGCGCCAAACTGTGACGCGATGGTCATCTCCGACTATTCCAAAGGTGTGGTTTCGGATCTGGTGATCAAAACCATGGTCGAGCTATCGCGTTTGCACAATATTCCGCTGATTGCCGATCCGAAACGTCGTGGGTTTCAAGACTATCGCGGATGTTCCATTCTGACTCCCAACCGGAAAGAATTGTCGGATGCGACGGCTCTTGATGCCAATACGGATGACGAGATAGCGCGCGCTATCCCGATTGCCATGGACCAGTTTGATGGCCCAATCATGCTCACGCGATCTGAGCAGGGCGTTTCACTGTTTGAACCAAACGGGACGGTGTTTCACGATCCAGCTCAATGCAAAATGCCGCGCGATGTATCAGGCGCGGGAGATACGGTCGCTGCCGCATTGGCGCTGGCAATGAGCACGGATGCCGATTTGGAAACGTGCATGAAAGTTGCGAACGCGGCTGCCGGCGTGGTCGTGTCTAAAAGCGGCACTGCGTCATTGACCCCGCAAGAACTCGTCGATGCGATGTTGCGGGATCCTGGCGAAGCTGGAGATCGCCAGTCCAAACTCTCCACACACACATCCGCGCGAGAAGTTACAGCGGCCTGGCAAATGGAAGGCTTACGGGTTGGGTTTACCAATGGCTGTTTCGATATTGTCCACCCGGGTCATGTCAAACTGCTGCGCGAGGCGCGATCGCGGTGTGACAAACTGATTGTCGGACTGAACACGGATTCCTCGGTGAGCCGCTTGAAAGGGCCTGAACGCCCGATCCAATCAGAAGGCGCGCGAGCAGATGTGATGGCCGCCCTGGAAAGCGTCGATTTGGTGACTCTGTTTGACGATGACACGCCGTTGGAGCTGATCAAAGCGGTGCGTCCGGACATCATTTTCAAAGGGGCCGATTATACGGTTGACCAGGTTGTCGGTGGTGACTTCGTACAAAGTTATGGCGGCTCAGTCGAGCTGATTGATTTGGCTCCCGGGCAATCGACTACGCGTCTGATTGAACGTTCCCAAAAAGAAGAGGCTTAAATTATGGCACGCTCAGGCGGACTCCTACGGAGCCTCGATCAGAAACTCGGTGCCGTGGCATCCATCGTGTTGGCGCCCCTTCTAAATCGCCACCGGTCGCTTCCGCAAAGCGCAAAGTCGATTGGCATTTTGCAGCCCACAGCGATTGGAGACACGCTTATCGGCTCTGGCGTCGTCACCGCGATACAAAAGCGTTATCCGGATGCGGAGATCACGATCTATCATGGCGCAACGAATGCGGCGGGCGTTGCGATGCTGGAAGGTGAGTTTAAGCGGGTCAAGACCTCTTTCACAAATCCACTTAAAGCAATTCCGGCACTTCGGCGCGGCAAGCATGAACTGATTGTTGATCTCACACCGTGGCCCAACATGACGGCGCTTTGCGCACGTCTTTCAACGCCAATAACGATGGGATATTCGCCAGATGTAAATCCCGGTCGGAAGCGCTTGTTTGATATCGTCGTCAATCACACGGGGTCGCGTCACGAACTTGAGAATGTTGCTGAAATGGCCACTCATTTCAACGATGATCCATACAAAATGACGATCAAACGCACGGACCTGGTCATCCCGAACGGGGTGGATCTTTCTCGAATTGTGCTTTGCCACCTATCTGCGGGAGGTTCGCAAGCCGAAGACAAGTCCTGGCCAATTGCTTACTGGGTCGAGCTTGTCAAAACCCTGACAGAACATGGCTATCAAGTCGGATTCACCGGCGTGAAATCCGAAGAGGACCGTGTGCTCGAGGTGATCGAAAAAGCAGGCATGTCGGCACCCAACGTGATATCTCTGTGCGGTCTGATCAAGCTCGACGAGTTGGCAGAACTATTGGCGAATGTGCCACTCTTCATCACGATTGATACAGGCGTATTACATTTGGCCAGCGCCGTTCATGGACGTGCGATTGGTTTACATGGGCCCACGTCTCCGAAACGCTGGGGGGGCTTAAGTCCCAACTCGATCGGTTTGCAATCTCCGCATCCTGAGTCTGGCTACATGAAGTATGGTTTTGAAACTGATCCAGGGGGCCCTGGCGCGACAATGAGGGCTTTATTGCCCGAAACCGTTATTCAGGCGGCGCTAAACGCTTTGAGCGCAAGCAAAGCGGACACCATCTCAACCTCCACGTCGGCATAGCCAGATTTCAATGTCTTCGCTTGCGGCAAAATTAGTCGAACTACGCGCAACGAATTGCCCGAATGGGGCCCTGTTTCTCGATCGCGATGGCGTGCTCAATGTCGATAAGGGTTATGTTTATCGTTGGCGAGACTTTGAATGGGTATCTGGTGCGCCCGAAACCATCCGGTTGTTCAACGAGGCTAGGTGGCCGGTCATCGTCGTGACCAATCAGTCTGGGGTCGCACGCGGATATTATCGCGTTGAGGACATTCAAACGCTGCATGCACAGCTCAATGCAGATCTCAAAATACGCGGCGCCCATGTGGATGCATTCTATCATTGCCCGTTTCACAAGGACGGAATTGTCGAGCCTTTTCGAGTTGCGGATCATCCTGACCGAAAACCTAATCCAGGAATGTTGGTCAGAGCCGCAGACGATTATGGCTTGAATCTGCAGTCTTCAATCATGATCGGAGATAAGCAGTCAGATCTTGAGGCCGCGGATCGGGCGGGAGCCAGGGGGTTCTTGTTCCGTGAACCAGATTTACGGGTCTTTGTGGAAAACATGATCCATTCATTATGAACCTGGACCATCTTCGGTCTGTCGATCGTATGTATGAATAAGAAAGGGCGGCCGAACTGGCCGCCCTTTCGTAGTTCAGCAGATGGAAAGTCTATCCGGCGCAAGACGCATCGAAGATGCTATCAATCGTGTCTGCGAGCTGGGTGTCGAAATCAGAATCGGTCTGGTTCGCGGACAGGCCTTCTGTCAGTGCGCGAGAGAAGCTCGCAATCATGCCCGTATTCTGGCACAGACGGCGATTGGCTTCTTCCCGGCTATAGCCGCCAGACAGGGCCACCACGCGCATCACCCGGGGATGCTCCACCAGAGTTTTGTACTGGTTGGCCTTTTCCGGCAGGGACAGTTTCAGCATGACTTGCTTGTCGGCCGGCACGGTGTCGAGCTGTTTAGTGATTTCGGCCAGCAGAAGGTCTTCCGCCTCAGCCTTGTCATCGATCGTGATATTCACTTCCGGCTCAATGATCGGCACCAGGCCATGGCTGAGGATTTGCAGTCCGACTTCAAATTGCTGCGCGACGTTGGCGGCAATCCCTTCGGCATTGGCCGCATGAATAACGGAGCGCATCTTGGTGCCGAAAATGCCTTTCTCAACCGCGCGCGACAGCAAGGCGTCGAGCGCTGGCATTGGGTTCATGATCTGAACGCCATTGGCTTCAGGGGCGAGGCCCTTGTCGACTTTCAGGAACGGCACCACCCCGCGCTGTTCCCAGAGATATGTCGCGGTCGGCACACCATCAATCTCGCCATCCATGGTGCGTTCGAACAGGATCGCGCCCATCACCTTGTCACCGGTAAAGGCGGGTGATTTGACGATCCGGGCCCGCATGTCATGGATCAGGCCGAACATTTCCTCATCGCTCGACCAGGCCTCATCTGTGATGCCATAGAGTTTAAGCGCTTTGGGCGTCGAGCCCCCCGACTGATCCAAAGCGGCGACAAAGCCGGCTTTTTCTGCGGCCTGCTGAGTCATGTGTTGATTAACCATCTAAAGGTCCCTCTCAAGATAGAAAAAAGGCTGAACGCGTTTTGCGATCAGCCGGTTGGAATTGGTTGAAATTGAAACTGACACCGCTGTCTTTCCGGTGGCCTCTGCTTCCGCGGTCTTAACTGGCCAGCGGAAGAAGAATGTACTTGTCATTTATTGGCCTTTTAGCGCCTCGACGCCGGGAAGGGGTTTCCCTTCCATCCATTCAAGAAACGCGCCACCCGCGGTGGAGATATGGGTAAAGTCTTGCGCCACATGGGCATGGTTTAACGCAGCAACGGTGTCACCGCCACCGGCAACTGCAATCAAAGTGCCGGATTTGCAGCGTGTGCCCGCCGCTTGCGCAGCCTGGACAGTGGCTGTGTCAAACGGGGTCAATTCGAAGGCCCCCAGCGGTCCGTTCCAGACCAGCGTGTTGGCGACGTCGAGCGCCGAGGCGAGGATCGCCACGGTTTGCGGACCGGCATCCAGGATCATCTCATCGTCTGAGACCTCACCGAGACCACAGGTGCGGTGCGGGGCATTCGCCGCGAAATCCCCGGCCACGACGACATCCATGG
Organism: Pseudomonadota bacterium; assembly: GCA_039188075.1. Classification (GTDB taxonomy): domain Bacteria; phylum Pseudomonadota; class Alphaproteobacteria; order Caulobacterales; family Hyphomonadaceae; genus Henriciella. The sequence continues at coordinate 1,857 of JBCCZH010000039.1, read as the reverse complement.
GCAGCAGGATATCGCAGCCAGCGGCTTTTGCATTGGCTTCAATCTGTTTCGCTGTGTCGGTCAGATCATGTTCGCAAAGTGACTTGCCGACGCTATAGCCGCGCGCGGCCAGGAATGTATTGGCCATGCCGCCGCCAATGGCCAGCGCGTCGACTTTCGAAACCAGATTCTTGAGCAAGTCGATTTTCGAACTCACCTTGGCGCCGCCGACGACGGCCAGAACAGGCTTGTTCGGATTACCGAGCGCGGCGTCCAGCGCGTTCAGCTCGGTTTCCATCAGCAAGCCGGCGCAGGAAGGCAGCAGGCGCGCGACGCCTTCGGTTGAGGCATGCGCGCGATGCGCCGCCGAGAAGGCATCATTGCAATAGACATCGCCGAGCGAGGCCAGGAAGCCCGCCATTTGCGGATCATTGGCTTCTTCCATTGCGGTGAAACGGGTGTTTTCCACCAGGATGACGGCATCGTCGGGTGCGGCGTCAATTGCGCCGCGGTCCGGACGCTCGACAAATGTCACGGGACGACCGAGCGCCGCTTCAAGCGACGGCACCGTGATGCGCAGGGACATGTCCGGATTAGGCTGGCCTTTCGGACGTCCGAAATGGGCGAGCAAGACCGGCTTGCCGCCCTGTTCCAGAATTTTCAGTATGGTTGGCGCAACTTTATCGATCCGGGTCGTATCGGTGACCTGGCCATTCTCGACCGGGACATTGATATCGATCCTTGTGACGACGACCTTGCCGGTAAGGTCCATATCGTCGAGCGTCTTGAAGTCGGCCATTCTGTATTGTCCGTTTACAGGAATTTCGACATGTGCAGCGCGGTATCGCTCATGCGGGTGGCAAAGCCCCACTCATTATCATACCAGCTGAGGACGCGGACCAGCGTGCCTTCCGTGACATTGGTGCCGTCGGCGGCAAAGGTCGAGCTGTGTGGGTCATGATTGAAATCCGCTGAGACCAGCGGCTTTTCGGAATAACCGAGCACGCCTTTCATTGGGCCCTCAGAAGCGGCCTTGATCGCGGCGTTGACTTCTTCAACAGATGTCTCGCGTCCGGCATCAAAGACCAGGTCAATCATGGACACGTTTGGCGTCGGGACGCGCACCGCAGATCCGTTCAGCTTGCCCTCGAGTTCAGGCAGGACCAGGCCGACGGCTTTCGCGGCGCCGGTGGAGGTCGGGATCATCGAGCTCGCTGCGGCGCGGGCGCGGTACAGGTCCTTGTGCATCCGGTCCAGCGTTGGCTGGTCGCCGGTATAGGCGTGGACGGTGGTCATATAGCCGCGCTCGATGCCGACCGTGTCATTCAGGACTTTGGCGACAGGCGACAGGCAGTTGGTGGTGCAGGACGCGTTGGAGACAACGAGATCGTTCGCGCTCAGTGTTTCGTGGTTCACACCATACACAATCGTCTTGTCAGCATTTGTCGCCGGGGCCGAGACCAGAACGCGCTTGGCGCCGGCTTCGAGATGCGCGGCGGCTTTTTCCTTGGAGGCGAAGATGCCGGTACATTCGAACGCAATGTCGACGCCCATATCGCCATGAGGCAGTTCGGCCGGGTTGCGGATGGCGGTACACTTGAAGGCGCGGTCACCGACCCGGATCATGTCGCCATCGACAGAGACCTCTTCATTCAGCTTGCCGTGCACCGTGTCATATTGCAGCAAGTGTGCATTGGTCTCGACCGGACCGAGATCGTTGATCGCGACGACTTCAATGTCCTTGCGATCATGTTCAATGATGGAACGAAGGACCAGGCGGCCAATGCGGCCAAACCCATTAATTGCGACGCGAACAGCCATGAAAAACCTCTTTTGCCAAGATATTGATTTCGTGGCGTCTTTAGACGCAAGTTTAAG